>DASSWD010000166.1:0-14148 GCA_035705335.1 Marinobacter sp.
GGCGCCATCCGGTTACTCAGCAACCAGAAGAACAGGTGCTTGTCACCCAGGAACTTGTAGCGGCTGAAGGCGTAGGCTGCCGGCAACGCAACCAGCAGGGTGATCACCACGTTCATGGACACGTAGATCATGGAATTGATGTAGCCGCTGTACCAGCTCGGGTCGGTGAAAATCACCGCGTAGTTGGCCAGGGTAAACTCCTGGGGCCAAAGGGTCAGCCCGCTCAGAATCTCCTGATTGGTCTTGAACGACATGTTCAGCAACCAGTAGATGGGCATCATCAGGAGCAGGATAAACAGGGTTATCCCGATGTTTTTGGTCCGTGTCTGTTGCATCACAGGCTCCTTATTTTTCTTTGTCGGCGTGAGTGATGGCGGTAAAGAACAGCCAGGAAATCAGCAGCACAATCAGGAAATAGATCAGCGAAAAGGCCGCTGAACGCCCGAGATCAAACTGGCCGATCGCCATGGTCGTCAGGGTCTGGCTCAGGAATGTGGTAGAGCTGCCAGGACCACCCCCGGTCAGAACAAAAGGTTCGGTGTAGATCATGAAGCTGTCCATGAACCGCAGCAGGAAGGCAATGATCAACACGCTTTTCAGGCGCGGCAACTGGATGTAACGGAACACCGCCCACTTGGACGCCCGGTCAATTTCAGCGGCCTGGTAGAAGGCTTCCGGGATCGCACGCAGACCGGAGTAACACAGCAGTGCCACCAGTGGCGTCCAGTGCCAGACATCCATTAACAGCACCGTCAGCCACGCGTCGACCGGATCACCCGTATAGTTGTAGTCGATGCCCAACTGGTTAATGCTGAAACCAAACAGGCCAATATCACCCCGGGCGAAAATCTGCCAGATGGTGCCCACGACGTTCCAGGGAATCAGCAGAGGAATCGCCAGCAGGATCAGGCAAAGAGACGCCTTCACACCGGATTTCGGCATCATCAGGGCAACCCCGATACCCAACGGGATCTGAATCAGCAGCACGGCGCCGGAGAACAGGAACTGGCGAATCAGCGAATCCTGAAGCCGTTCGTCGTTCAGTACGCTTTTGAACCATTCGGTGCCAACATAGTAGGCCTGGCCGGGCCCGAAGATGTCCTGCACCGAGTAGTTCACCACGGTCATCAACGGCACCAGGGCCGAGAACGCTACCAGAAGGAAGACCGGCAGCACCAGAAACCAGGCTTTGTTGTTAGGTATTTTCTGCATCACTTCTGCTCCTGTACCAGGAATTCGTCCACGTAGAGCTTCAGCCACTGGCGAGGGAACAAAAGATGGATCTGTTCACCCTGGGCCGCACTGAACTCTTCGGACTGACGCACTTTCAACTTTTCGTGATCAAGCTGCACGGTCACGATTTTGTAGGTGCCGAGGTCTTCCACATCGAGCACCGTGGCCGGGAAGGTATCGTCCGAGGGGACCGATGACACCTCGACAAACTCCGGCCGGATACCGATCTTGATGTTCTCGGACTTCACCCGCTGCAGCAGCTCAACTTGCCAGTCGCCCAGCGTCACTACGGTACTGCCGAAGCAGACACCCCTGGGGCAGCGCTTGACTTCAATCAGGTTCATGCCGGGGCTGCCGATGAAGAAACCCACGAAAGTGTGGTTCGGCTGTTCGAACAACTCGGTGGGAGTACCGAACTGCACAATCTGCCCGCCATACATCACCGCGATCTTGTCCGCGAAGGTGGAGGCCTCCAACTGATCGTGGGTGACATACACCATGGTGATGTCGAATTTCTCGTGAATCTGCTTGAGTTTGCGACGAAGTTTCCACTTCAACTGGGGGTCAATCACCGTCAGCGGCTCGTCGAACAGAATCGCAGAGACGTCTTCCCGCACCAGGCCGCGGCCCATGGACACTTTTTGCTTCTCGTCCGCGGTCAGGTTCCTGGCCTTTTTGTACAGTTTGTCTTCGATCTCCAGTACTTCGGCGATTTCTTGCACCCGGGCCTTGACCTTGGATTCCGGCACCTTATTGTTGCGCAGCGGAAACGCCAGGTTGTCGAACACCGTCATCGAGTCGTAGATCACCGGGAACTGGAACACCTGAGCAATGTTGCGGTCCCGGGGGGACAGTTCGTTCACACGTTTACCGTCGAACAGGATGTCGCCCTCGGACGGCTTCAACAGCCCAGAGATGATGTTCAGCATGGTGCTCTTGCCGCAGCCAGACGGCCCCAGCAAGGCGTAGGCACCGCCCTTGTGCCACACATGGTCCATCTGGCGAATGGCATAATCGTCCGGGCCGGTTGGCGTGTCGGTGTAGCTGTGGGCCAGCGATTTGAGCGTAATTTCAGCCATCAGAGGGACCCTCCTGTAACCTGGGATGGTGTATGCACCAGTTGCTCCTGCTGATTAAACACAAACAGGCGATTGATCGGCAGATAAATCTTGATCGGTGCGCCGGTGTGGTACTGATGCACGCCCATCAGCTGCAGCACCATCTCAAAATGACTGTTGCGCACGTGCATAAAGGTTTCGGAGCCACTGATGTCGCTCAGCTCCACTTCCATGGCCATCTCCAGGTCGTCTTCGCCAGTGGGCACCAGACCAATGTGACTGGGGCGAATACCGAACCAGTAATCGCCCGGGGACAGCTGCGACAGCTCCTGGGTCAGCGCATGGTGGGAATACTCATCGAAGGTGACTTCGGTGTCGGTCACCCGGCCCCGGATCATGTTCATCGGCGGCTCGCTGAACAGTTGCGCCGCCAGGGTGTTCACCGGCGCCCGGTAGACATCCATCACCGGGCCGGTCTGGACCACCCTGCCCTCATGCAACAACGTGGTGGTGCCACCAAGGGCCAGCGCTTCGTTGGCTTCAGTGGTGGCGTAAACCGCAATGCACTGGCGCTCGCGGAACAGCTCCCGCAGCTCGGCACGCAATTCCTCACGCAGCTTGTAATCGAGATTCACCAGAGGCTCGTCGAACAACACCAGGGTGGCATCCTTGACCAGCGCCCGGGCCATGGCCGTGCGCTGCTGCTGGCCACCGGACAACTCCAGCGGGTAACGCTTGAGCAGCGGGTCAATGCGCAGCATGGCAGCGGTTTCCTTTACCCGCCGGTCAATCTCCGACGCCGCCATTCGGGCCAGCCGCAAAGGCGAGGCAATGTTTTCGTAAACCGTCAGGTTCGGATAGTTGATGAACTGCTGGTAGATCATCGAGATGTTGCGTTGCTGAACGCTCTGACCGGTGACGTCGTTACCGTTAAACAGCAACCGCCCTTCCGTGGGGCGATCCAGACCCGCCATCAGGCGCATCATGGAGGTTTTCCCCGCCAGGGTCCGACCGAGCAGAACGTTAAAGGAACCCGCCTCGAAGGTCAGATTGGCGTTTCGGATGTAATCCACGCCATCGACCACTCGGGAGAGATTCTCCAGTATCAAGGACATAATCTTTCCTTTTTGTTCTTGTTGAAACGTAAACCGGCCCGAGATTTGGGGACCGGACATTCGAATCCGAATCGTGTAACGCAAAGCCCGTACCAAAAGCGCTTAAAACGTACGCGATAATACCTACCTCATTGATTTGACGGGTATAAAATTTTTATCTAAATGATCGTATTCGATCATTATAATTTTCGTTTAACACTAGTTTGTTCATCCTGAACATTGACCTGAACAGCTTTTGCGCACATGATTGAACAGTCACTACGGCCCGTTTGCACCCATCGGCGCGGGCACCTGTCGCTCAGATCAATAATCGAACAGCAAAACGAAACCGAACTCAGCAGCCGGGAAATGAACAGAACCATGGAAAAAGAGCGCTATGCCGATTATCGTTCGGTCATTTCTGACTCCTGGAACCGATGCATCACGTTTGGCCTTGATCATGACCACCAGCCGGCGAACCCAGCGCCCGCAGACAGCGTGTTGGCGGAACTTGAAACCGAATTTCAGGAACTGCGCTCGGCAACCGAAGCCGAAGTGGCACCCTATTACCGGAATGTGCTTTCAAACAGCCGATGTCTGATCCTGCTGGCGTCGAAGGATGCCACGGTACTGAGCCGGTGGGGCGATGAACGGATCACCGACACCCACCTGAAACCCTGGTTCCAGGTGGGCGCCAATTGGCAGGAACAGACCTGTGGCACCAACGCCATCGGGACCGCCATCGCCACCGCATCGGCGGTCCAGATCCAGCGCAATGAACATTTCCTGAAGCTGCATCGAAGCATCATCGGCTCAGCGGCGCCGATTTTCGATGCCACCCGCCAGTTGGCCGGTGTTCTGAGCGTGTTCAGTGACGCCTACCTGCCGCAAGCCCACACACTGGGCATGGTGCGTTTGCTGTCGCAATCGGTGGAAAACCGTCTGATTGCCAAACAGCACGGGGCGGAACACATCCAGATCACCCTGAGCACCACCGCCGATAATTTTGACAGCCCCTGGTCTGGTATTCTGGTCACCAATGACGAAGGCCAGGTGGTGGCCAGCAACCAGCGGGCAGACCAGTTGCTCGGCACGCTCACCCTGGGCACCAGTCTGGACGAACTGTTCACCACCCATCGCAACCATATTCTTGGCCACCCGGAACACCAACCGCTGCAACTGCTGACCCACAACAAGGTACGGTTAAGCGCACGCATCAAACGCCCCACCCAGATTCAGGGTTCGCCGGCCAAAGCCTTACCCAATGTCCGGGCCAATCCTGCCCCCAAGCCGGAACCGATCACCCTGGACCGACTCGAGTTCGGAGATCCCGCCGTTCGGCGCTGCGCGGAGCAGGGCATGAAGGTTCTGGACCGGGACGTACCGCTGCTGATCACCGGCGAGACCGGCGTTGGCAAAGAAGTGTTGGTCAAGGCGCTGCATCGGGCATCCGAGCGCAGTGAACAGCCATTAGTGGCTGTCAATTGTGCGGCCATTCCTCCAGAGCTGGTTGAATCGGAACTGTTTGGCTACGAGGCAGGCGCTTTTACCGGTGCCCGGGCGCAGGGCGCGCAGGGCCTGATCCGGAAAGCGCACAAGGGTGTTCTGTTCCTGGACGAGATTGGCGAGATGCCATTGGCGGCGCAGTCCCGCCTGCTTAGGGTACTTCAGGAGCGAGTAGTGACACCGGTCGGCGGCACCAGCAGCGTGCCGGTGGATTTGCTGCTGGTTACCGCAACCAACCGGCCACTATCAGAACGAATTGAAACCGGCCACTTCCGGGCCGACCTGTATTATCGGATCAATGGCCTGTGCGTCAGGCTACCGCCCCTGCGGGAGCGGGCTGACAAACGGGCATTGATTCAAAGCCTGTACCACCAATACCGGGAGCCGGGACAACCGGAGGCGCTGTCGCCGAAGGTGCTGGCGACCCTGGAAAACCATCCCTGGCCGGGCAATATCCGCCAACTGGTCAACGTATTGCGGGTCGCCGTGGCCCTGGCTGACGGCAACGATATCCAACTGTGGCATTTGCCCGAGGATTTCCTGGCACAGTACGACGGCGCCCGGGAGACCCCCCTGTCACAACCGGTGCCAACGGCACCGGAAGTCATGGTGGTGGCCTCCCGGCAAGGCGACGCAAAGCCCCCTCTGGTTGCTGAGAGCGGCGTTCCGTCGCAGATTCTCCAGGTGTACCAACGCTGCAACGGCAATGTGTCTCAGACCGCAAAAACGCTGGCGATCAGCCGGAATACTCTGTACAAGCGCCTCCGCGAGCTGGGCGTTCGGTAATCAGAGCTTCTGGACAGCCTGAATCCAACCGTCGTAAAGCCGATCCCGGTGTTCTTTGGTCATCACCGGTTCAAAGCTGCGGTCGCAGCGCCAGAGACTGGCAAGCTCCTCCAGCGAGCTGTAGACACCGGCCTGCAGCCCCGCCAGGTAAGCCGCCCCCAGCGCGGTGGTTTCCACCAGCGACGGCCGGTCTACCCGGGCACCGAGAATGTCCGCCAGAAACTGCAACACCCAGTTGTTGGCCACCATGCCCCCATCCACCCGCAGGGTGGTCGGGCGCAGGCCGTCCTTCTCCATGGCTTTCTGAAGGTCTTTGGTCTGGTAGCACACCGATTGCAGCCCCGCGGTGACGATTTCCTTGATGCCGGTGTCCCGGGTCAGGCCAAAAATGGCACCCCGCGCATTGGGGTCCCAGTAGGGTGCACCCAGGCCAGTGAACGCCGGCACCAGATAGACCCCGTGGTCGACCGGTGTGCCCTCAGCCAGCGGTTCGGTTTCACAGGCATCGCGAATCAGCCGCAATCCGTCCCGCAGCCACTGAATGGTGGCGCCAGCGATAAAGATACTGCCTTCCAGAGCGTAGGTGGGTTTACCGTTGATTCGGTAAGCCACGGTGGTCAGCAGACGGTGCTCCGATTGCAGCGCCTGATCGCCGGTATTGAGCATCAGGAAGCAGCCGGTGCCGTAGGTGCTCTTGGCCATCCCGGTTTCGAAACAGGTTTGCCCGAACAGCGCTGCCTGCTGGTCGCCGGCAACCCCCATCACGGAAATGCCCCTGAGCGGACCTTCCATAGAGATCCGCCCGAAATCCGCTGCGGAGTCCATTACCTCCGGCAGCAGGGAGGCCGGAATCCCGAACAGGTCCAGCAACTCTTCGTCCCATTCCTGGGTGTGGATGTTGAACAACAGGGTCCGGCTGGCATTGGTGGCATCGGTGCGGTGCACCTGGCCGTTGGTCAGCCGCCACAACAGAAAGGTGTCGACCGTACCGAAGGCCAGTTCGCCACGGTCTGCCCGTTCGCGAGCCCCAGCCACGTTGTCAAGAATCCAGCGGATCTTGGTGGCAGAAAAGTAGGGATCGATCAGCAAACCGGTCTTGCTGCTCACCCGGGGCTCCAGGCCCTCCGATTTCAGGGATTCACAATAAGACGCAGTGCGGCGATCCTGCCAGACGATGGCATTGTAAACGGGTTCACCGGTCTTCCGATCCCACACCAGAGTGGTCTCACGCTGATTGGTGATGCCGGCGGCGATCACCTGGTCGCCGCTGCCGCATTCTTCATTCATGACCGCGTGACAGGTGTCCACCACGGAGTTCCAGATGTCCTCTGCGGCGTGCTCTACCCAACCACTGGCGGGAAACTGCTGGCGGAATTCCTGTTGCCGGGTGGCGTGGATGTTGCCCTGCAGATCAAACAGAATCGCTCGGGAACTGGTGGTGCCCTGGTCGATGGAAAGGATGTACTGACTCATAGCGTGCATGTCCTCAATTCTTATTTGTTCGCATTTTTACTTTTTTGAACATTTTTTCCAAGTGATTTTCACCGGAAGCGTTTAATCCACACCCTTTTTACCGCAAAAAGGCTGCATAACCTGCTGAAAAGCACTAAACTTTGAACGCCAGTTCAGCCCCGCATCCGCGTCGGGGTTCATCCATACACGAACGGAGGAGGGTTGCATGGCACAGCGGCGCCGACAGGATCTGATCATGGAGATGATCCAGAAAAACGGGTTTGTCACCACCGAGCAGTTGGTAGACCAGTTTAACGTAACGCCCCAGACCATCCGCCGCGACCTGAACGACCTCGCCAAGCAGAAGAAACTACGCCGTCACCACGGCGGTGCCGGCATCGACTCGAGCACCGTGAACACCGCCTACCAGGCCCGCAAGATCATGGATCTGGAAGCCAAAGAGCGTATCGCAGAAGCGCTGGTAGCGCACATTCCCGACAACTCCTCCATGTTCATCAACATCGGCACTACCACCGAAACCATCGCCAAGGCGCTGCTGGAGAAAAACAACCTGCAGGTGGTCACCAACAACCTGCACGTCGCCTCTATTCTGTCGGCCAGAGAGGATTTCCACATCATCATTGCCGGTGGTGAAGTGCGCCACCGCGACGGCGGCATCGTAGGTGAGGCCACCCGGGATTTCATCAATCAGTTCAAAATGGATTTCGGCATCATCGGCATCAGCGGCATTCACAACGACGGCTCCCTGCTCGATTTCGACTACCGGGAAGTGCGGGTTGCCCAGGCAATCATCGAAAACTCCAGCCAGGTGCTGTTGGCCGCGGACCACAGCAAATTCGGCCGTAATGCCATGGTGCGCCTTGGTAACATCACCCAGGCCGACCACGTGTTCACCGACGAGCAGCCCCCGGTGGAGATCCGCCAGTTACTCAAAGAGCACAACGTCGAACTGCACATCGTTTAATCGCTTATCACTGTATAAACTTCGCTCGTTTTCCTCCCTTTTCCTGCCGCTCACCGGTAGTGTCGAGCGAACGTTGTGACCGCCTTCTATTTTTCGTTTTTTTTCTCATTTTTCCTTTACGAATATCGAAAGCTTTCGCATAATGTTGTTATACGATGATGGAACCGATTGATGATTGAACCCATTTAAGTGCGCGTGGGGATACTGCACTTACGGATTGGCGTCAGGAGATGACCAAAGATGACTACGGAGTACGAACAGTTTGACGTTGTCGTTGTCGGCGGAGGCGTAAACGGCACCGGCATCGCGATGGATGCCGCCGGCCGCGGCCTTAAGGTTCTTCTGTGTGAAATGAACGACCTTGCGTCGGCCACCTCTTCCAGCAGCAGCAAACTGATTCACGGTGGCCTTCGCTACCTGGAACATTACGAATTCCGGCTGGTGCGCGAGGCCCTGGCCGAGCGGGAGTCGCTGCTACGCAATGCGCCACACATCATGTGGCCCATGCGCTTCCGGCTGCCACACCGCCCTCACCTGCGTCCATCGTGGATGATTCGCGCCGGTCTGTTCCTTTACGACAATCTGGCGAAGCGGGAAATCCTGCCGGGCTCCCGCTCGCTGCGCTTTGACGAGAGCGATCCGCTGAAACCGAACATCACCAAGGGCTTTGAGTACTCCGATGGCTGGGTGGACGACGCCCGCCTGGTGGTGCTCACGGCCAAGAAGGCCCAGCAGTATGGCGCCCACATCCTGACCCGCACCAAGTGTGTGAATGCATCCCGCGGTGCGGAACACTGGACAGTGACCCTGCGTGACACCAATACCGGCAAGGAGCAGGTGGTTCTGGCGAAATCCATCGTTAACGCGTCAGGCCCCTGGGTCAGCAGTCTGTTCGGTGAAACCTTGTCGATGCCCGCTCCGAAGATGATTCGCATGGTCAAGGGCAGCCATATTGTGGTGCCGCGCCTTAATAAGGGTACCGAGGCCTACATTCTGCAAAACGAAGATGAGCGCATTGTGTTCGTCATTCCCTACGAGGATCAGTTCTCGCTGGTGGGCACCACCGATGTGGATTACGAGGGCGATCCGAAGAAGGCGAAGATCTCGCCGGAAGAGACCCATTACCTGCTGAACATTGTGAACGATCACTTCAAGCGTCAGTTGGCCCCGAAAGACGTGGTTTGGTCCTACTCCGGCGTCCGTCCTTTAATGGACGATGAGGAGGAGAATGCTCAAAAGGCCTCTCGCGACTATTCCTTTGAGGTCAGTCAGGGCAAGGGCATGGCGCCGCTGATTTCGGTGTTTGGCGGGAAGATCACCACCTACCGGAAGCTGGCCGAGGCGGCCACCGACAAGCTTTGCCAGTTCTTTCCGAACTCTGGCAGGCGCTGGACCAAGACAGCGGCACTTCCCGGTGGCGATTTCGCCAATCACGACCAGTTGTTTGCCGAACTGCGCCAGCGGTTCCCCCAACTACCGGAGAAGTTGTTGAGCCGGTTCGTGCGAACCTATGGCACCACGTCCTACGATATTCTGGCGAACTGTGCCACGGCCGAGGATCTGGGTCAGCATTTCGCCGGAACGCTGTATGAGCGCGAGGTGACGCACCTGGTGCGCAATGAATGGGCGATGACGGCGGAGGATATTCTGTGGCGTCGCACCAAGCAGGGTTTGTATGCGTCCGAGCAGGACGTGGAAGCGCTGGATCGCTTCCTGATGAAATCGGTGGTTCCCATCACCCGGAATGTTGCTCTCCACCACAGCGCCTGATCTCTCTCAGGCATCTTCGCTCCGGACGGGTGATCCCCGTCTGGAGCTTTTTTGTGCCTGATCACCATGTAGCCTGCGATTTCAGGGGGCGGCGGTCAGGACAAAGCGGCTCCCAAAACACGCTGTAAATACCTCCCTGTACGCTCTGCTCCGCCATCCATGGCTCCGCAAGGTTTTGGGAGCCGCTTCGCCCTGCCCTCTCTAAGCTGGTGCAGATCGCACTCAACAAAAAAGGGCTGAGGCATAGACCTCAACCCTTTTCGATCACTTCGCCTCTTCCGAGACGACCCGCCCTTATCAGAACGTCAACTGCGAACCAAAGATGATCGCGTCGTACTCACCCTCACCGTTGCGGGTACCCAGAGTATTGTACTCAGCCATCAGCGTCAGGTTGTCGGTGGCGGCGTAGCGGGCGAACAGCATGGTCAGGTCAGTGTCTGCACCGCTGCCGTTGAAGTCGTCTTCGCCTTCACCATAGCTCACGCCCAGGGTGGTGCGGTTGATCTTGTAGGTTGTCTCGACATACCACTGGCTGGCGTCTTCTTCGTTCGGGTCCAGGCGGGCTGCAAATACGCCGTTGCCGGTGCCCTGGGTCATGGCGTAGTTACCACGCACGTTCAGGTCGCCCAGTGACACGGAGCCGCCGAAGTCGATACCTGACATGGTGTAGTCACTGAACGCGCCGGTCTTGGAATCCACGTCCTGGGTGAAGCCGCTGGACCACAGTGAGAAGACGTCAGTGGAGTAGACCACGTTGGCCTCGATGCGGGGCATGGTGTATTCGGCGTCTGCTGCCAGTGCGAAGTCGGTTTCGCTGACTTTCGACGGGCTGAACAGGCCGACCTTGAACTGCAGGCCACCCAGGTTGTTGGAGGTGTACATCACCCGCGGGGTGAAGTTGGCGTAGAAGTAGCCGTTGCCGATACGACCGGCGGTGGCCGCTACCTGGTCGGGACCGCCGATCAGGCCAACACCCAGGGCGCTGCCGTTGTCGCCAATGGCGGGCACGCCGAAGATGCCGAAGCCCTTACCGATGTTGACGGTACCGAAGTCGCCGGCCACGGCGATTTCAGACACCCGGCTGCGGAAGTTGGCTTCCGCATCACCTGGGGCGATGTCGGCGTTCATCTGGAAGTGGCCGGATACCTGCAAGCCGTTCTGCAAGGGCGCGTAGATGTTGGTTTGCAGGGTGGCCGGGTTGAAACCGGTGGTGATGGTGAAGGAATCTTCTTCGGTCGGCTGATCGTAGTTGCCGAATACGGCAAAGATCGGGATGTGCCCGTTGAAGCCCACCTTCCAGCCATTATCGCTTTCAAATGACAGTTCTGCGGTTGCCGGCGCACTGACGCCAAGTGCCACCAGGGACAACGCCGCTGCCAGCGGCGCTTTCCGGAAGGCACGGGTGTGTGTCGACATCAAGGTATTGTTTTTCTTACTCATGTTAGCTTCCTGTTTTTGTTGGTGCTGGACCTTGGTGCTGGCCGACCGCACCGAACCGCCAGAGCGGATCGTGATCGATGCCGGGCAGCCAACGGTGGCTGCGCTTCCGGATGCTCGATTTGTGACCGGAACGTTCGCAACGGAACAAATCTAACTCTGAAATCTTCAGATGAAAAGTTATCAACTCGAAAAAATTTTCGTTTAGACGGTCTTAAGTGGCGACATAACACTCAATAAATATTTTAAAGTATTGTTTATTAGATATTTTATTTGAATTATGCCCATTTAAAATTTTTTCGTTGACGAACACGCAAGACGAACACTAAGATTGAAATTGTCCGTAAACCAACAAAAACAAGGGAACGCCATGAAAACTCGGTTGCTGCTGACGGCTTTTGCCGTCGTCTGTGCTTCACCGGTGTCATCCGGTCCTCTGTTCGATGCTCTGCCGGCCGGCAAGCAGACGCTTATTCGCTCACTGATTGCCGAGCAATTCCCGGAATCGACGCTCAGTGACGAGGCCCAGGCTGAGGAACTGGCCTGGTTTGTCCATGCCGCTTCGTCGCTCGACGGTATGTCACTGTCGGCGTTATCGGAACAACTGCCCACCCACGACTTTGAGGCGACGGTTCTTGCACCGGCTTTTTCCGCGCTGACCGGCATCGAGGTTAAACACGACCGAAAGCCGGAGGGCGAGGTCATTCGCCAGATCAATCTGCAACGGATCATGGCGGCGAAGGGGCGGTATGACGTTTTCGTTAATGATTCGGATATGATCGGCACCCACGCCCGCAGCGGCTGGGCGCTGTCGTTAACGGATTTCATGGCGGGCGACGGCAAGGCCTTTACCCTACCCAGTCTGGACCTGGATGATTTTATCGGGCTTGAGTTCGTCACCGGCCCGGATGGCGATCTTTACCAACTGCCAGACCAGCAATTCGCCAATCTTTACTGGTTCCGGTATGACTGGTTCCAGCGGCCGGAACTGCGGGCCAGGTTTCAGGAACTCTACGGTTACGAACTCGGCGTACCGGTAAACTGGTCAGCCTATGAGGACATCGCCGAATTCTTCTCGGTGCACGTTCAGGAGATTGATGGCAAGCGCATCTACGGCCACATGGATTACGGCAAGCGCGACCCATCCCTTGGCTGGCGTTTCACCGATGCCTGGCTTTCCATGGCAGGTGCCGGGGATGTTGGCATACCCAATGGCTTGCCTGTTGATGAGTGGGGTATCCGGATGGAGGGCTGCCACCCGGTGGGTTCTTCCATGGCACGCGGCGGGGCCACCAACAGCCCGGCGGCGGTCTATGCCCTGGAGAAGTACATTGACTGGCTGGACCGGTTTGCACCGCCAAATGCCCGGGACCTGAACTTCTCGGAAGCCGGCCCGGTGCCGGCTCAGGGGCACATTGCCCAGCAGATTTTCTGGTACACCGCATTTACATCCGCCATGACCCGTCCGGATCTGCCGGTGGTCAATGAAGACGGCACCCCTAAATGGCGCATGGCGCCCTCACCTCGCGGCGCTTACTGGCAGGAAGGCATGAAGCTGGGCTATCAGGATGTCGGTGCCTGGACGATTCCCAGGGCCATGGCAGTAGACAAGCAGCGGGCTGCCTGGCTGTATGCCCAGTTCACGGTATCCCGCTCGGTATCGCTGCAGAAAACCCTGCACGGGCTGACACCCATTCGCCAGTCGGATCTGGAATCCCCGCAAATGCAGGCACGGGCGCCCATGCTAGGAGGTCTGGTGGAATTTTACCTCAGCCCGGCCCGGGACCTCTGGTCCCCCACAGGCATCAACGTACCGGACTATCCGCGCCTGGCCAAACTCTGGTGGCCAAACATTGCCGATGCGCTTTCTGGCGATAAAACGCCTCAGGAAGCCATGGACAATCTGGCAGAGGACCAGGATCGCGCACTGGCGGTAATCGAGAGAAACTATCTGGTAAACCGATGCGGCCCGAAACTGGTCGATGATGCCGATATTCGAGGTGCCGAATATTGGCTGGCCCAGCCTGGTGCCCCCAAACCCGCCCTGGCCAACGAGAACCCCCCGGGACAAACGATTCGTTACGAGGAACTGCTGAAATCCTGGGGCATGAGCGCCAACTAACGCAGCAACGCCTTCACCCGCGCCCGCAGTTGTGGAATCACTTCCTGTTCGAACCAGGGGTTGCGGCGCAGCCAGAGGTTGTTGCGGGGGCTTGGGTGAGGCATGGGTAATTGATGGGGCCAGTAGTCCCGCCAATGCTCGACATTGGCAGTGACTTTCTTGCGGCCGTCAGGCAGATGCCAGGCCTGAGCGTATTGCCCGATCATCAGCGTTAACTCGATGTTGGGCAGGCGTGCGAGCAGGGCCTCCCGCCAGGTATCCGCGCATTCCGGGCGTGGTGGCAGGTCGCCGGATTTACCGGTACCGGGGTAGCAGAAACCCATGGGCAGGATGGCCAACTCCTGCTCGTTATAGAAGGTGTCACGATCGATGCCCATCCAGCCCCGCAGGCGATCGCCGCTGGGATCATTGAACGGCAGGCCGGTGTTGTGAACCTTGCGCCCCGGCGCCTGGCCAACGATCAGGATGCGTGCCGACTGACTCAGCTGTATCACCGGGCGTGGTCCTTCGGGGAGGACATCGGCACACAGCGTACAGGCACGAACTCTTGCAACCAGCTCGGAAAATGGCAGTTGGTCCAGTTCATCGGGCATGAACAGGCTCCTCAGTCGCAGCCCACGTGGCGGTGGCCTGGGCGGCCGATGCGCGAGGCGGTCAGACCTCGGGGTTGCCCAGGGCTTCAGCCGCACCCAGCAGCCCGGTGTA
>DASSWD010000167.1:0-12051 GCA_035705335.1 Marinobacter sp.
CTCACAGTCTTCCTCCAGCACCACGGTGTCTGTACCTTCGGGAATCACCGCGCCGGTCAGGATGCGGATGGCATGGCCCGCCGGCACGCGGCCATGGAAGGGTTCGCCGGCGGCACTCCGGCCCGTGACCAGCGGTAAGGTGCAGGGCACGTCGGCGATGGGGCCGGCCAGGGCATAACCGTCCACGGCCGAGTTACAGCTTGGCGGGTGGGCCCGGGGTGCGACGATGTCCGTGGCCAGAATCCGGCCACTGGCCTGTGCCAACGGAACCGCGCTCGCCACATCTACCACCGGGTGCAAACGGGATTTCAGCCGTGCCAGTGCTTCTTCAACCGGTGTCCAGTTCACACCGGGTGGCAGGGCAAAGCAGTCGTTGCGCAGGGGTTTCATAAGGCGCCCCCGTCAAGAATGAAATCGGCCATGCCGCGGGCATCATCCAGATCAAAACGGGGGCCGTTGAAATCGGTATCGTGGTCGGCCGCTACGGCAATGATGCTGGAGTCTTTGTGGTACAGCGGTGACTGTTCGCAGACCTGCCGATGCACTTCGATCTTGGGGTGGCGATGGGACTTGAACCCCTCCACCACCACCCAGTCACAGGGTGACAGGCGGGCAAGGAGATCATCCAGAGTGGGCTCCGGCTCGCCCCGCAGTTCATGCATGATGGCAAAACGCTGGCCACCGGCCAGAATCACTTCCCGGGCGCCGGCTTGCCGGTGCCGGTAGCTGTCGGCGCCGGGTTTGTCGACATCCACGCCGTGGTGGGCGTGCTTGATGGAGTTCACCGTCAGGCCGCGGTGGCACAGCTCGCTGATGAGCTTGCTTGCGAGTGTGGTTTTGCCGCAGTTTTTCCAGCCTACGATACCAATCACATTTACGTGAGGGCCGATCACATTCACGTCAGGTTCTGCTCCGCCCACGCCAGGTCTTCCGGCGTGTTGATGTTAAAAAAGTCGTTGTCACCAAATACCACCAGGGTTTCGCCTTTGGCTTGTGTCCATTGCCGGATCTTGCGCACGCCGTCGTTCAGGGCAGCGCGCAGATCGTGGCGCAGCGACACCTGCCAGCGCCCGAAGGTGGGCTGTGGTACGCGGCCGCGTTCCGGGTCGGGTGTTGCCGCCAGTACCACCGGGGTATCGAACGCCGCGAAGCGGGCCGCCAGGTCCATCGGGAATGAGGGGGTATCCGCGGCCACGCTGATCAGCCAGTCGTGCCCGTGCTCGGCGGCCCAGTCCATGCCGGCCAGCACACCGGCCAGGGGCCCGGGGAAGTCGGTGATGGAATCCGGTACCACCGGCAGGCCCAGATCCGCAAACCGGCTGAGGTCGCCATTGGCGTTCAGGATCACCGCATCCACCTGTGGCGTGATGCGGTCAATCACGTGTTCAATCAGGGTTTTATCGCCCAGTTTCAATCGGCCCTTGTCGCCGCCGCCCATGCGGCGCGCCTGGCCGCCGGCCAGAATCACCGCACAGTCAGTCATCTCGGGCTCCCTTGCGTCGCATTTTTTTGTCTTCGTCCGGGATCTGGGACAGGTCCTGGTCGAACACCAGCCGGTGCTGGCCACTCAGGCAGGTGAATTTCCTGCCACGCATACGGCCGACCAGAGTCAGGCCCACCTGCCGGGCGATGTCCACGCCCCAGGCGGTGAAGCCGGAGCGGCTGATCAGGGTGGGAATGCCCATCAGGGCGGTCTTTATGACCATTTCCGAGGTCAGGCGGCCAGTGGTGTAGAGCACTTTGTCGGCCGCCGGGATGTTGTTCTGGTGCATCCACCCCGCGATCTTGTCCACCGCGTTGTGGCGACCGACATCTTCCATATACGCCAGAACCTCCCGGCCCTGACACAGGGCGGTGCCATGAATGGCGCCGGTTTCCATGTACAGGCTCGGGGTGTGATTAATCTGGTAAGACAGGTCATAGAAGGTGCTGGTATGCACCGGGGTATCCGGCAGGGTCAGACCGTCAAGGCCCGCCATCATGTCACCGAACACGGTGCCCACGGCACAGCCGGAGGTGCGGGTTTTCTTCTCCAGCTTGTCTTCAACGTTGGTGGTGCTGGCGGTGCGGACGACAACCACTTCAAGTTCTTCGTCGAAGTCGATGCGGGTGACCCGATCGCTGTCGCGCAGCATGCCCTGATTCAGCAGAAATCCGAGGGCAAGGTACTCCGGGTAATCGCCAATGGTCATGGCGGTCACGATTTCCTGGCTGTTCAGGTAGATGGTCAGGGGGCGTTCTTCGATCACGCTGATCGATCTGGCCTGGCCGTATTCGTCAACACCCTCGACGGTGCGGGACAGCCGAGGGTTTGCCGGATCGGGTAACAGCTTTTCGGTTGTCATGGTGTTGCGGTCCTTTCAGGAAGACGACTGACCTGAACCAACGGGAATGACGAAAGAGGTTAGCTTATTTCGCGTTGGGGAAAAACAACTGTTGCCCCTTCACTCTGAAATCGGCGATGGCCTGCTGGCCAGTGTCGGAAATCAGCCAGTTGTGCCACTGCGCAGCCAGGTCGTGCTTCAGGTGCGGGTGTTTTTGTTTCGACAGCAGCAGGCTGCCGTATTGGTTGAACATCACTTCGTCGCCCTCGAACACCAGCTCCAGGTTCTGGGGATTTTCAAAGGCCACCCAGGTGGCGCGGTCCGACAGGGTATAGGCGTTCATGGCGGCGGCGGTGTTCAGGGTCGGCCCCATGCCGCTGCCCAGTGCCCGATACCAGCTGCCGGTGGGTTCAATGCCGGCGTTGGCCCAGAAGCGGAGTTCGGCGCGGTGGGTGCCGCTGTCGTCACCGCGGGAGGCAAACGGAGCCTCGGCCTTGGCGATGGCCGTGAAAGCCTCGGCGGCGGTGTCAGCATCACGTACCCCGGCGGGATCTTCCGAGGGGCCGATCAGCACAAAGTCGTTATACATCACATCGGCCCTTTCGGTGGCAAAGCCTTCGGCCACAAAGCGCTTTTCACCGGCGGTGTCGTGCACCAGCAGGCTGTCGGCATCGCCGCGACGGGCGATCTCGAAGGCCTGGCCGGTGCCGACAGAGATAACCCGAACGTCAATGCCGGTGGCTTGTTTGAATGCCGGGAGAATGGCGTCGAACAGGCCGGAGTTTTCGGTGGAGGTGGTTGAGGCGAGGGTGATGTAGTCACTCGCGTGGGTACCAAAGGACAGGCTCATCGTCGCGATGCCAGCCAGAACAACGTGCAGGGTCTTTTTCATCGTATTGTCTCCTTTATTCCACCAGTTCGCCGCTCAGGAACGCCTTCGCCTCAGGCGAGGTCGGCGCTGTAAAAAATGCGTCAGCGGGCGTGTGCTCCCGCACTTTTCCGCCGGACAGGAACAGCACGTCACCGGCCAGTCGCCGCGCCTGATGCAGGTCGTGGGTGGTCATCACGATTCGGGTGCCGCGCCGATGAAATTCCTGCACCGCTGCTTCCACCGCTCTCATCGCTGCGGGGTCCAGTGCGGAGGTGGGTTCGTCCAGAAACAGCACCGAAGGCGACAGGGCCCAGGCCCGGGCCAGCGCGAGACGCTGCTTTTCGCCGCCGGACATCACCCGTGCCGGGGTATCTGCAATGGCCGTGAGCCCGAAACGAGCCAGCGCTTCGCGGGCCAGTTGCTTGCGGTGCTGGCGGGGTACCTTGTTGACGGCCAGGGCGTGAGTGAGGTTGGCCAGTGCTGAACGGCGCAGCAGTACCGGGGTCTGGAACACCATGGCCTGCTTCGGGGTATGGTCACAGGACCAGGCGATCCGGCCGCTGGAGGGTGTCAGCAGGCCATGGGCAAGTCTCAGCAGCAGGCTTTTGCCGGCGCCGTTGGGGCCCATCACCATGGTGGGGCCAGAGCCATCCAGGGTGAACGAGCAGGGACCCAGCAGCGGTTTGCCCTGGTGAATGAATTCCACGCTACTGAAACTGAGCGCCGGCGGCGGGCTGAGTTCGGCTGTGGCTGTTGCGGGCCGGTTCATGGAGGTCATCCCAACCGTCTCCTGGCCAGCTCACTCAGGATGTAGGCGGTGGCGTTGATCACCATCACCAGCGTAAGCAGCACAATACCGAGGCCCAGAGCCAGGGGCAGGGCACCCTTGCTGGTTTCCAGCACAATGGCGGTGGTCATCACCCGGGTGACCCCCTCAATGTTGCCGCCCACCATCATCACCGCGCCCACTTCCGCGCTGGCCCGGCCAAAGCCCGCCAGCAACACGGTGAGCAATACGAAGCGCGCATCCCACAGCAGCGTGGGCATCATGCGGGCACGTGACATGCCCAGGGAGACCAACTGCTCCCGGTACTCACCCAGCATTTCCTCAACGGTTTGCCGGGACAGCGCGGCCAGAATCGGCAGTATCAGGATCACCTGGGCGATCACCATGGCGGAGGGGGTAAACAGCAACCCCAGCTCACCGAGCGGGCCGGCCCGGGACAGCAGCAGATACACCGCAAGCCCCGCCACCACTGGCGGTAGCCCCATCAGCGCGTTGAGAACAACAATGACCCCGCCGCGGCCTGGAAAATGCCACAGGGCCACTGCTGCACCCAGCGGGAAGCCGAAGATCGCTGCGATCACAATGGCGAGCAGAGACACCTGCAACGACAGGGCGACGATCTGAAGCAGCTCCGGGTCAAGGCTGGCCAGCAGCGACAGGGCAACTTGAAAGGCGTTGTTATCCAAAGATGATACTCCTCGATATTGAGCATCCTGTCGTGTTCTATTACGCTTTGCATCAGCGTAACGGAATAAATGCAGTCAAAAACAGCCTGATGCATTAGCACTTTGGTAGGGGTATCAGATGGTTCTTCCCGCGTATCTGACCACCGCAGAGGTGGCCGACTATCTGCGACTGAAAGAGCGCAAGGTCTACGACCTGGTCAGCCAGGGCGTGATTCCCTGTGTTCGGGTGACGGGTAAGCTGCTGTTCCCGCGGCAGAGCGTTGATCTGTGGCTGATGAGTCACCTGGAGGGTGACACCGCTGCGACCGCCGCCACGCCGCCGGTGCTGGCCGGTAGTCAGGACCCGCTGCTGGAATGGGCGGTGAAAGAAAGCGGTGCCGAGCTGGCAAGCCTGTGCCAGGGCAGCGGCGACGGTGTGCAGCGGTTGCGGGACGGCCGCGCCATGCTGGCGGGCATTCACATCTGGCACGCCGACAGCCAGACCTACAACAGCCCGGCGGCACTGGGGCTTGGCGGCATGCGGGACCTGGTGCTGATTCGCTGGGCACAGCGCCGGCAGGGTTTGCTGGTGGCGGCGGATAACCCTCACTGCCTGGTCCGGTTCGAAGACATCGCCCGCCCGGGCATTCGCCTCGCCCATCGCCAGCCGGATGCCGGCGTCAGTCATTTGCTGCAAAGTTTGCTGGAACGGCACCGAATGGATACCAAACAGCTGACCTGGGCCACTAATCCGTCCCTCAGCGAAGACGATCTGGCGCTGTCCATTCGCGAGGGCGAAGCGGACGCCGGCGTGGGTATTGAAGCAGCGGCCCGTCGCCAGGGCCTGGCTTTCATCCCGCTGCAGCAGGAACATTTCGACCTGGCCCTGCGCCGCCGTCATTATTTTGAGCCGCCGGTCCAGCGGCTGCTGTCCTTCGCCGCCAACGAACGGTTCAGGCAGCGGGCCGAGGCGCTGGGAGGGTATGATGTAGGCTCTCTGGGGCGGGTGGTCTACAACGCCTGACGGCACAACTGGGATTGGATGGTCACGATGCAAAGTCTCGACAGCCAGGTTATCGAACAGGCGCTCCAGTGGGCTGGTGCCGGAGAGACGATCTGGCTCTGCACCGTGCTGTCGACCTTCGGTTCCTCGCCCCGAGAGCCGGGGTCGATGATGGTTGCCAAAGGCGATGGGGCGCACCGTGGCTCGCTGTCCGGTGGCTGTGTGGAAGAGGATTTTCTTGAGCGACTGGTTGCGGGTGCCTGCGC
Organism: Marinobacter sp.; assembly: GCA_035705335.1. GTDB lineage: Bacteria > Pseudomonadota > Gammaproteobacteria > Pseudomonadales > Oleiphilaceae > Marinobacter. Next base: position 5,917 of record DASSWD010000167.1, read on the forward strand.
ATCGTCTGCCATGATCATACGCTACGGGGCGCCAGGGCAGGTGTCAGAGAACCCTCGGGTAAGGCTGCCATGCGGTGGCCGTCTCGACATTCTGGTGGAGCGACTGGCGGCCACGCCGGTGGTCATCGACCATCTGGAACGCCTGCAGGCCTCACTGGCCGGTGAGCCGGCGGTGGTCCGACATGTCCGGTTGGCCGACGGTGCGCTTTCGCTGGCGCCGGCGGAGCCAGACTGCCCCCGGGTGCAGCGCGACGAGTCGAAGGAAATGGTCCGGGTCACCGTGGCGCCGGTTGCCCGGTTGATCCTGGCGGGTTATTCGCCCGTGGCGGAGGCCTGCGCCGGCTTTGCCCTCAGTCTTGGCTATCAGGTGGTGCTGTGCGACCCGCGGGAAGATGTGACCGCCGGTGTTCAGTGGCCAGCGGGCGTGGAATTCGTGGCCCAGCTACCCTCCGTTTATCTTGCCGCGACGGGCGCGTGTACCGACTCGACGGCCGTGGTCGCCACCACCCACGACCCCCGCATCGATGACCTTGCCATGATGGCCGCGGTTAAAACCCCGGCAGGCTATATTGGTGCGATGGGGTCACGGAATACCTCCCGGGCCCGCGCCGAGCGACTGCGCCGGATCGGCGGCCTGAATGCGGCCGAGATTGCGCGTATCCACATGCCCATCGGCCTCGACATTGGCAGCCGTACCCCGGCCGAAATTGCCCTGGCGATCATGGCAGATATTGTTCGGGTTCGGCGGGGCGGGCAACCCATTCGAGTGGAGCAGGAACTTTTATGAAACTGGTTTGTATTTCAGATACCCACAGCCTGCACGACCGCATTCCGGCGATCCCTGACGGTGATGTGCTCATTCATGCCGGCGACTGTCTCGGGCAGGGCACCGTCGACAACGTTGAAGCGTTCAACCACTGGTTGGGTGGGCTCCCGCACCGCCACAAGATTGTGATTGCGGGTAACCATGACTGGGCCTTCCAGGAAACGCCGGCATTGGCCCGGGCAGCGCTTACCAACGCCATTTATCTGGAAGACAGTGGTGTGGAGGTCGAGGGCATGCGGTTCTGGGGCTCACCCTGGACGCCGACCTTTCTGGACTGGGCGTTCATGCTGGACCGTGGCGAGCCGCTGGCTGAAAAATGGCGGCGGATACCGGAGAACACCGACGTGCTGATCACCCACGGCCCGCCCATGGGTATCGGTGATGAAGTGCGCTTTGGTGGCATAACCCAGAACGTTGGTTGTGCGGACCTGCTGCGCCGGCTCTCAGCGCTTTCCCTCAAAGCCCATATTTTCGGGCATATCCATGAGGGGTATGGGGTATACGAGCTGGGTGATGCTCGGCTGGTGAATGCGAGTAGCTGCACCGAGCGGTATCAGCCATCCAACTCGCCGATTGTGGTTCAACTCTGAGGGTCATCACTGGGAACAGGATCTCGCTGCCATTCCGTTCAAGCCCGGCAGCGGCGAGGTATACTTTCAGCCTTTCTTCCCGGTAACCGTGTTCTGAACATGCCCGATACAGAGATCAACCTCCACATCCGCACCTACGATGACGAGGGTAAAAGCCATGCTCACGATCATCATCAGATCGTGCTCCCGCTGGCCGGGAGACTGTCGCTGTCGGTTGAGGCAAGGGCGGGAACGGTAGCCCAGCACCGCGCGGCGATCATCCCATCCGGGCACGGTCACGGATTTCTGGCGACGGAGGAAAACCGTTTTCTGGTCGCGGATGTGCCCGAGGGGCTGGCGCCCGCTCTCGATCTGCTCCCGTGTTTCGTGGATCTGGACCCGGCGCTGCTGCACTATGTCCGGTTTCTCAACGAACAGCTTCTGGCGGGCGCCGGTTCGCGTGGCACTCAGCATCAGATGCTGCTTCTGCTGATTCAGTTACTGCAGGAAAAATACGGCAGTCGACTCAAGCTTGACCGCCGGGTGTCGCTGGCAAAGCAGTTTCTGGACGATCATTTCCGACAACCTATCTCCACCGCCAGGCTGGCCAGCATTGCCCATCTGAGCAGCCGGCAATTGAATGACCTGTTTCGGAATCAAGTGGGCATGACGCCACATCAGTACCTCACTGAGCTCCGGATGAAAGAGGCCTGGCGCTTGCTGACACAATCCGACCTGAGCATCCAGCGGATTGCAGATTCGGTCGGGTATAACGCGCTGTCGACCTTCAGCGACCGCTTCAGAGACCACTTTGGTTCAGCCCCCAGCCATTTCCGCCGAAAACCGTAACCACGCCGCGGTAACCCGAAAGCCGCCTTTCTGACAAACGCATAATCTTCCCGCACGTTCAAACCGCACGGTGCTGGGAGGGTTCATGGGACCGGTTCAGATCGCGACCTGGGCAGGCTTCCTGTCCATTCTACTTTGGGGCACCCTGGCCCTGTTGACCAAGTTGACGGGGGGCCAGATTCCGGAATTCCAGATGATGGCCATGACGTTTGGCATTGCCTTCCTGCTGATGGCGTTGCGATGGCTGTGCGCAGGGCACACGGGGATTCGCTACCTGCGCCAGCCACCTTTTGCCTGGATCCTCGGCGTGGGTGGTCTGTTTGGCTATCACTTTGCCTATTTCAAAGCCATGGCACTGGCACCCGCCGTTGAGGTTAGCCTGCTGGCCTACCTCTGGCCGTTGCTGATTGTGTTGCTGTCAGCACTGTTGCCCGGCGAATCACTGCGCGCGCGGCATCTGACCGGCGCCGTGCTGGCACTCGCCGGTTGCTGGCTGTTGGTTGGAAGAAGCGTGGATGGTTTCAACGGGGCAAATCTGCCGGGCTATCTGGTGGCGTTGGCCTGTGCGCTGATCTGGTCGTCCTATTCCGTGCTCAGCCGATTGGTGCGCTCCGTGCCGACCGACGCGGTGGGGTGGTTCTGCGGCGTGACGGCGCTGATGGCGTTGGTGTGCCATGTAATGTGGGAAGACACCGTCTGGCCCCGGGGCTTTGCGCCCTGGCTTGGCGTGGTCGGGTTGGGGCTGGGCCCGGTCGGCATTGCCTTTTTTACCTGGGATTACGGGGTCAAACACGGCAACCTCCAACTGCTGGGCACACTGGCTTACAGCGCCCCGCTGATCTCGGTGCTCCTGCTGATTTTCGCGGGGTATGGTGAAGCAACGGTAGCCGTCATAGGGGCGGGCATATTGATTGTGGTTGGGTCGTATGTGGCGGGGCGGGGTAACGGGCAGAACAGCGCTATCCGCGTGGTCGATGAGGGAAGATGAGGTGTGCTTCCACGCCCCCCGGGACGTTCCGGATCGCATCGGTAAAAACGGTCAAAAATGTGATCAAGATGTTCGTGAGCAATTGGTTGTCCGCTGTTGAACACCGTCAGATGGCAAGCACCGTCATGATGGTCTGATGAAACGGTGACGACCCCACCGCTTACGGTGTGATTCAGAGCATTGTCGATCAGGTTGGCAAGGGCTCTTTGCAGTAAATCGGGGGAGGCGTAAAGCGTGCCATCTGTCTTGTTGACGAGCAAGATCTGGTTTTCCTCGGCGATACCCGAAAAGTATTCCAATAGCCGCTCAACGAGGGGATAAATAGCCAGCATTTCGCATCCAAGGTTCGCGTCGTCTTGTTCTGCCCGGGCGAGGAACAGCATGCTGTTGATCATTCTTGTCAGCCGTTCATATTCCTCAAGGTTGGACAGCAAAAACGCCTGGTAGTCCGCAGGCTCTCGCGGTTTCGATAAACAGTATTGAGTCTGGCCCATGAGATTATTCAGGGGCGTTCGCAGCTCGTGGGCAAGATCTTCCGAAAAACGGGCGAGTTTCGTGAAGCCTGCTTCAAGTCGGGCCATCATGCTGACCAGCCAACCAACGCCACCACTAATCAACGCCCCCAGAATCAGTGCCCAGACAAGTTTCGATCGATACCCTGCCAGCATCCTGTTGCGCTCAGTCAGTGTTTTACCGGCGATCAGTGTGAGGTTCTGGCTGTCAATGTTGGCCCTGAAATAGGCCAGGCGGTAAGGAACCGGCGTGTCACCGTCGGTAAACTCAACCGAACTGCCGGAGTCGAGGGAGGGAACGGTCAGGTGTGGAGGGTTGATCTCGATCACGACGTCCTGATGCTCGTTCAGCACCCAAAGTACGTTGTCCGTGTTGCCCAGCATGTTAGCGTAGATTTTTGCGCGCAATCGCCGGATCGCCACATCCACCACTTTCGTGTCGCTGTCGAAGTTCATGTCCCAGATCTGCGTTGCGATATCGGCGCGGGACAAAACCTCGCCCTGATGATTGAGTAACAGGTGAAGCAATGCGAATTCGCGCCCGGTCAGTGTGATCGGCTGCCCGGCGCGGGCGACTTTGCGGCTTCTGGTGTCCACCTCCAGATCAGCCACGGAAAAATAGTCGAGCTACTTGATGGCAGTGCCTCGCCGCAATAGCGAGCGCACTCTGGCGAGAAACTCGGCGAATTGAAAACGGCTTGACCAGATAGTCGCCCCCACCGGATTCCAGGCCGCGTACACGGTCTTCCACCGAATCCCGGGCGGTGAGAGTGAGCAATCTCTACCAGGAACCCCGATTCGGTCAGCCCTTTGCGCAGATACTCCGCGGCTTTCGGTTCATCTTCGACCACAAGAATGCGCATGGAACCGTCCCCAACAGGCGCCGAATCGGCAGCGAACGAGGTGGGAAGGTTGCTGAAATTCTGACCAGTTTTCAGCGACAGATTGGTAATAAATGCGCAAACGTTCTGTTCCTTTTCGCCGCCTCCGGCGCAGCGTTGGCTGCTGGAAATCCTCTGAGTGTTCATGTTTTGAATATTCAGAATGGTCTGCCATCGCCGGATGTTGCGGTGACGCTTCAGCGGCATGAGGGTGGTAATTGGGTTCAGCTGAGTGAGGCCTTTACCAACGAGCAGGGTCGCATCAGCGCGCTTTATCCTGAGGGTGAGGCACTCGTGGATGGCACCTATCGCGTTGTGTTTGAAACCGGCGACTGGTTCGAATCCCAGGGCACCGAAACCTTCTTCCCGGAAATTCCGGTGGTGTTCACTATGGACGCCGAGCTTGATCACTATCACGTTCCGCTGTTGCTGAGCCCCTACGGTTACTCGACTTATCGGGGTAACTGATCGCAACGAAGTGGCCGAGCGGGCGGCTCGGCCTCTCAGACTCGATCGAGCCGCTTAGCTCGGTCCTGTCATTACAGGCTTACCCGGGCGAATGTTGCATGCTACTATTTTGAGCGTGTCTGCCATCGAGTGCCCAATGAACACTGGTTTCTGCATCGTCCATTCTGCCAAATCATTGGTGCCCTCCCCGGCTGCCAGGCTGCGCTGTACCCGTCATTCCGCTCGCTGAATTCGCCAAACAATACGTCGAATTCGGCGAGACCCTCTGAAACGTTCCCAATGTGATTTTTTCTGTTGAGTGACAGGAGTCGGTATGTCCGAGCGTCCAGCTATTTATGTATTGGAAGAAGATTTTGATCGTTTGTCTGAACTGTTGGAGAAACAGCCCCACGGCCATGAAACCGCCGAAGCCCTTGAACAGGAGCTTGACCGGGCAAACCTGGTGAATGCGGAGAAACTTCCGCCGGGCACCGTCACCATGAATGCCCGGGTGCACTTCAAGAACCAGACCAATGGTACCGAGCACACGCTGACTCTGGTGTACCCGAATCAGCGAGCCGGTGATGATGAATGCGTGTCCGTGCTCGCGCCAGCGGGTGCTGCGCTGTTGGGTCTTCAGGTAGGCGACCGCATTGACTGGCCGCTGGCTGGGAAGGCGGATCTGTGCCTGAAAATTATTGGAGTAACGCAGGCGGGTTGATTTCGTAGTGGGAGGCGCGCTGCAAAAGCGAAAGGGGAGGTTTCCTTTTTCACGGTTCAACCGGAGTCCCATAAAAAAGCCCGCACAAGGCGGGCTTTTTATGCAATATGGCGCGCCCGAGAGGATTCGAACCTCTGACCGTGCCGCTCTGTCCTATCTGGAGAGTTGGCCCCCCATCAAAACACCATGGGATCTCCAGCAACATGAATGCCTGAGATAAAGGTGCGCCGGTTTGGCCAACAGCCCTGATGAAAATCCGGAAGGCCTGAAAAACGTCAGGCCTTCCAGAAAACTCAGAACAATAGATTCGGCAGCCAGGTCGCGATCTGCGGGAAAATCATG
>DASSWD010000168.1:0-5055 GCA_035705335.1 Marinobacter sp.
ACGACGATTCCATCCTGCCGAAAGTCGGGCTGGACGATGTTCCGCTGCAAACGCCGGAGCCGGAAGGCCAGCACGACGCCGACATCAACGCCACCGTTTATGCCCGCGGTACCAACGGCCTGGTGTACCAGCAGATTGTGGTTCCGGTGCCGGAACTGACCGCAGACGAACTGTTGCTGCTGCCGTACTACACCACCCTGATCTCTGAAGTGGGCTGTGGTGATCTGGATTACCTGCAGATGCAGGACCGGATCTCGGCGGAATCCGGCGGAATCGGCGCCTCGTTCAGTTCCAAGGGCACCATCGATGACGTTCAGGCGTTGTCCGGCTACCTGATCTTCAGTGGCAAGGCGCTGTCCCGCAACAGCAAGGCGCTGACCCAATTACTGAAAGACGTCTACACCGGTGTTCGGTTCGACGAGCACGAACGTATTCGCGAAATCATCGCCCAGGTGCGCGCCCGCCGGGAACAGGCGGTGACCGGCAGTGGCCATGCGCTGGCCATGAGCGCGGCGGCGCAGGGCCTGGGCGCGGGCTCCTGGTTGTCGTTCCGGCTCGGTGGCCTGGCCGGCATCCGCGGCACCAAGGAGCTGGACAAGTCGCTGAAGGATACCGCCGGCCTGTCGGCCTTCTGTGACTCACTGGCAGCTCTGCATCAGAAAATTCGTCAGCAGAATCGACAGTTCCTGTTGATCGGTGAGGAAGGTCAGGTTGGCGCCATGCTGGATGACCTGAAAACCTGCTGGCATGACGAGCCCGCCGGCGCCGACACTCGCTGGTCCATGGCGCCGGTCAGTTACAGCACCCGGGAAGCCTGGCTGACATCCACCCAGGTGAATTTCTGCGCCAGGGCTTTCCCGACGGTGGCCGTGGACCATCCCGACGCGGCGGCATTGACCGTGCTGGGGGGCTTCCTGCGCAACGGCTACCTGCACCGGGCCATCCGTGAGAAAGGTGGAGCCTACGGTGGCGGTGCCGCCCAGGACAGCGTGAACGGTGTGTTCAAGTTCTTCTCCTACCGTGACCCGCGCCTGGCGGAAACACTGGACGACTTTGATGCTTCGCTTGCCTGGCTGGACAACGAAAGCCACGACCATCAGGCGTTGGAAGAGGCCATTCTGGGCGTGATCGGCCAGCTTGACCGGCCCCGATCCCCGGCGGGTGCCGCGCGCCATGCGTTCTACAATATGCTGTTCGGGCGCAGCCAGCAGCAGCGTGCTCTGTTCCGGGAGCGGGTGCTGGCGGTGACCGTCGAGGATTTGCGCCGTGTCGCGTCCACCTGGCTGACGCCTGAGAACGCCAACACCGCCGTGGTCACCAGTCCGGATAACCGGGCGCTGGTGGAGCAGTTGGAGATGCGTATACAGGAGCTCTGATGCTCGCTGATCGCCCTTGAAAAAAAACGCCGCCCGGGGAAGACCCTGGCGGTTTTTTTATGGGAAATGCGCGTTAAAAGCCCCCCCCCCGGCCGGGTGTCTAGCGGTGACGCTTCAAGCCGGTGGTGACCATTATCCGGGTGGAAATCTCTTCCACGGAATAGGCGGTGGTGTTGAGGTAGGGGATGCGTTCGCGCCGGTACATCAGCTCAATTTCCTCGATCTCGTGCATGCACTGCTGAATGGAGGAGTATCGGGAGTTGGGCCGGCGCTCGTTACGGATCGTGGCCAGACGTTCGGGGTCAATGGTCAGCCCGAAGATCTTCTCTTTGTGAGGGCGCAGAGCCTTGGGCATGTTCTGGTCCTGCAGATCCTCCTCGGTAATCGGGTAGTTGGCGGCCTTGATGCCGTACTGCAGTGCCAGGTAAAGGCAGGTGGGTGTTTTGCCGCTGCGAGAGGCACCCACCAGAATCAGATCCGCTTCGTCGTAATGCCGGATGCGGGCGCCGTCGTCGTTGTCCAGGGCAAAATTCACCGCATGAATACGCCGCTCATAGCTGCCAGCGTTGCTGATCGAGTGGGATTTGCCCACGGTGTAGGAGGACGATGAATTCAGCTCCTGCTCCAGCGGGCTCAAAAAGGTGCCGAAAATATCCACCATGAAGCCATTGGCGGTGGCGATCACATCCCGGATGCCGCTGTTGACGATGGTGTCGAATATCAGGGGCTTGTCGCCGTCGACCTCTGCCGCTTTATTGATGCGTTCCACCAGCGTCCGGGCCTTCTCTTCATCATCAATATAGGGCACGGTCACCCGCTCGAAATCGATCTTTTCGAACTGCGCCAGCAGTGCGTGGCCCAGAGCCTCTGCGGTCAGGCCAGTGCCGTCAGAGATAAAAAAAGCGGTGCGTTTCATGGTTCCGGAGGCTCCCTAGGTAATTTCCGTAGGTTACAGTATCATACACGCCAGCTTCGAGGCTCTGGGCTTTATGGGTCATGAGTTTCACCGATTACGAGCTTCACAGATTCAGGGGGATACACGCTTTGGACGATTACATTATCTGGTTTGACCACCTTGGAATGTCTGACGTTGACCGGGTGGGCGGAAAGAATGCCTCCCTGGGCGAGATGATCAGTAACCTCGCCAACGCCGGTGTGACGGTTCCGGGTGGTTTTGCGACCACAGCCCACGCCTATCGCGAATTTCTCGCGACGGATGGCCTGAAGGACCGCATCGACCAGGCACTGGACGTATTGGACGTGAATGACGTCAACGAACTGGCCCGCGTGGGTGCCCAGATTCGCCAGTGGGTGATCGACACTCCGTTCCCCGAGGTTCTGGAAAACGCGCTGAAAGAAGCGTTTGCCCAGCTGCAAAACGGCAATGAGAAAATGGCCGTTGCGGTGCGTTCCTCCGCCACCGCCGAAGACCTGCCAGATGCCTCTTTTGCGGGCCAGCAGGAAACCTTCCTGAACGTGGTGGGCCTGGAGCAGGTTCGCACTTCAGTCAAGGAAGTGTTTGCGTCTTTGTTCAATGACCGTGCGATTTCCTACCGCGTACACCATGGTTTTGATCACAAGCTGGTGGCGCTGTCTGCCGGTATCCAGAAGATGGTGCGCAGTGAGACGGCGTCCTCCGGCGTTATGTTTACCCTGGACACCGAGTCCGGTTTCCGCGACGTGGTGTTTGTAACCTCTTCCTACGGCCTGGGCGAAACCGTTGTTCAGGGCGCCGTCAACCCGGACGAGTTTTACGTGCACAAGCCGACCCTGGCAGCGGGCCGTCCGTCCGTGCTGCGCCGCAACCTGGGCAGCAAGGCCATCAAGATGATTTACCACACCCAGCCGGGCGAAGGTCAGTTTGTGGAAACCGTGAAGGTGGACCAGGACGACCGCAACCGTTTCTCCATCAACGACGCCGAAGTGGAAGAACTGGCCAAACAGGCGATGATCATCGAGAAGCATTACGGCCGTCCGATGGACATCGAGTGGGCCAAAGACGGCGACGATGGCCGCATCTATATCGTTCAGGCGCGCCCGGAAACCGTGAAGAGCCGCGCCTCCGCGAATGTGATGGAGCGCTATCTGCTGAACGAAACCGGCAAAGTGCTGGTGGAAGGCCGCAGCATTGGCCACAAGATTGGCAGCGGCCCGGTCAAGATCATCACCAGCATCAATGAGATGGACCGTGTGCAGGCCGGCGACGTGCTGGTGACGGACATGACCGACCCGGACTGGGAGCCGGTGATGAAACGCGCGTCTGCCATTGTGACCGACCGCGGCGGGCGTACCTGCCATGCTGCAATCATTGCCCGTGAGCTGGGTATTCCGGCGGTTGTGGGCTGTGGCGACGCCACCGAGATTCTGAAAGACGGACAGCAGGTGACGGTATCCTGCGCCGAAGGCGACACCGGCATGATCTACGAGGGTGCGCTGGACTTTGAACTGCGAGAAAACACCGTGGATTCCATGCCCAACATTCCGTTCAAGATCATGATGAACGTGGGCAACCCGGACCGCGCCTTTGACTTCCAGGCACTGCCGAACGAAGGTGTGGGCCTGGCCCGCCTGGAATTCATCATCAACCGCATGATTGGTGTGCACCCCAAGGCGCTGCTGAACTTCGACGGTCTGCCCCGGGATATCAAGCAGACCGTTGAAAAGCGCATTTCCGGCTACGACTCCCCGGTGGATTTCTACATCGAGAAGCTGGTGGAAGGCATTTCCACCCTGGCGGCGGCGTTTGCGCCCAAGAAGGTTATCGTGCGGTTGTCGGATTTCAAATCCAACGAATATGCCAACCTGATTGGCGGCACCCTGTACGAGCCGGACGAAGAAAATCCGATGCTGGGCTTCCGTGGTGCGTCCCGCTACATCTCTGAAACCTTCCGCGACTGTTTCGAACTGGAATGCCGGGCGCTCAAGAAGGTTCGTAACGAGATGGGCCTGACCAACGTGGAAGTCATGGTGCCGTTCGTGCGCACCGTGGGTGAGGCAGAGCAGGTGGTCAATCTGCTGGCGGAAAACGGCCTGAAACGCGGCGAGAACGGCCTGCGGGTGATCATGATGTGCGAACTGCCGGCCAACGCGATTCTGGCGGAGCAGTTCCTGGAGCACTTCGACGGCTTCTCAATCGGTTCCAACGACCTGACCCAGCTGACTCTTGGCCTGGACCGGGATTCCGGCATCATCGCCCACCTGTTCGACGAGCGTAACGATGCGGTCAAGGCGTTGCTGTCCAACGCCATTCAGGCCTGTAAAAAAGCCGGTAAGTACATCGGTATCTGTGGTCAGGGCCCGTCCGATCACCCGGACCTGGCGAAATGGCTGATGGATCAGGGCATCGACACCGTGTCACTCAACCCGGATTCGGTGCTGGATACCTGGTTCTTCCTGGCCGATGAGAAGATCGACTGAACGCAGGTGCAGGAAAAGGAGAGCAGCAACGTGACCAAGAAGATCATTACCCCGGATCTGTGTGACGAGTTTCCTGAGGTCCAGGTGGTTGGCCCCGGTTTCAATAACTACGGCGGCAATAAGGCCTTCGGCGGAGAGATCGTGACCGTGAAGTGCTTTGAAGACAATTCCGTGGTGAAAGAACAGGTGGGCCAGCCCGGTAACGGCCGGGTGATGGTGGTGGACGGCGGTGGTTCTATGCGCCACGCGCTGCTGGGCGACA
>DASSWD010000169.1:0-11698 GCA_035705335.1 Marinobacter sp.
AAGCCGGGTCCAGTTGTCCTTGTTGGCGCCGAACCCGTGCACCAGCACCAGAGTGTCGCCGTTCACCGGTTCGGCGTTGCGCAGGTAGGCAATGGTCAGCTCACCGAGGTCCAGCTGCGCAGGCTCAAGTCCGGCAGCCGAGCGCTCCCAACCAATGGCGGAATCGTAAATGCTCTGTTTTGAGCAGGCAGACAACGCCAGAACGGTGATGAGTGCGAGGGTCAGTCGCAGAATGATGTGAGGCACAGGGAACTCCTTTTCATGGTCGGGGGCGAGGCCTGCCTGTGAGGCCCGTTTACAGTAGCGCATAAAAAAGCCCGGTCAATGACCGGGCTGACATCCCTGGCAGCGGCGGTTCAGCCGCCGTTCTGTTCCCGGGCAATGGCCCGGTAGGCGATGTCGTTGCGATGGAATATGCCGGTCCAGCTGATCTTCCTGGCCAGCTGATAAGCCCGTTGCTGGGCTTCCGTGACGGTGTTGCCCAGGGCGGTGGCGCATAGCACACGGCCACCGGCGGTAACCACGTTATCACCGTCCAGCTTGGTGCCGGCGTGGAACACTTTCTCGCCCTCGGTTTCACCTTCCCGCAGGCCGGAGATAACGTCGCCCTTGCGGTAATCGGCAGGATAACCACCGGCAGCGAGCACGATGCCCACAGAGGCGCGGTCGTCCCACTCAGAGTCGCACTGGTCCAGTTCGCCATCCACGGCGGCCTGGCAAAGGGCCACCAGATCGGACCTCATGCGCAGCATGATCGGCTGGGTTTCTGGATCGCCGAAGCGGCAGTTGAACTCGATGACTTTCGGAGCGCCGTTGGCGTCGATCATCAATCCGGCGTACAGAAAGCCGGTGTAGGGGTGGCCCTCGGCCGCCATGCCGTTGACGGTGGGGTAGATCACCTCGTCCATGATGCGCTGATGCACATCCGGGGTGACCACCGGCGCCGGGGAGTAGGCGCCCATGCCGCCGGTGTTGGGCCCGGTATCGCCGTCACCCACCCGCTTGTGGTCCTGGGAGGTAGCCATGGGCAGTACGTTTTTACCATCGACCATGACGATAAAGGAGGCTTCCTCGCCTTCCAGAAACTCCTCGATCACCACACGGCTGCCGGCATCGCCAAAGGCATTGCCGGCAAGCATGTCGCGGATGGCGTCTTCGGCGTCGGCCAGGGTCATGGCCACGATCACGCCTTTGCCGGCGGCCAGGCCATCGGCCTTGACCACAATCGGCGCGCCTTTGTCTCGCACGTAGGCGAGGGCCTGGTCAACATCGGTGAAGTTGGCGTAGTCGGCGGTGGGAATCTTCTGGCGCGCCAGGAAGTCCTTGGTGAAGGCCTTTGAGCCTTCCAGTTGGGCCGCTCCGGCGCTCGGGCCGAAGATGCGCAGGCCGCGGGCCTGAAATTTGTCGACCACGCCGGCGACCAGCGGTGCCTCCGGGCCAACGATGGTCAGGCCAACCTGATTCTGCTCGGCAAAGTTGGCCAGGGCGTCCAGGTCCATGACGTCGATATCGACGTTTTCCAGGTTTGGTTCCCGGGCGGTGCCGGCGTTACCGGGTGCAACAAACACCTTGTCGGCCTGGGGTGACTGGGCGGCTTTCCAGGCCAGGGCGTGTTCGCGCCCGCCACTGCCAATAACCAGAATGTTCATGGGCTCTCCTGAGTTCGTGGGTCAGTGACGGAAATGGCGCATGCCGGTGAAGACCATGGCAATGCCATGCTCGTTGGCGGCGTCGATCACTTCCTGGTCGCGCATGGAGCCACCGGGCTGAATCACCGCCGTGATGCCCGCAGACGCCGCGGCGTCGATGCCGTCCCGGAACGGGAAGAAGGCGTCCGACGCCATCACCGAGCCTTTCACTTCCAGGCCTTCATCAGCGGCCTTTATGCCGGCGATCTTGGCGCTGTAAACACGGCTCATCTGGCCGGCGCCCACGCCAATGGTGCGGCCAGCTTTGGCGTACACGATGGCGTTGGATTTCACGTACTTGGCCACTTCCCAGGCGAACAGCAGGTCGTTCAGTTCCTGTTCGGTGGGCTGGCGCTGGGTGACCACTTTAACGTCTTCCATGGCCACCATGCCCAGGTCCCGGTCCTGCACCAGCAGACCGCCGGTCACGCGCTTGTAATCCAGGGTCTGGGCCCGTTCGCCGTTGAACTCGCCGCAGGCCAGCAGGCGCACGTTCTTCTTGGCGGCGACAATCTCCACCGCTTCCGGCGCGACGGTGGGGGCGATGATGACTTCCACGAACTGGCGATCCACAATCGCTTTGGCGGTGGCCGCATCCAGCTCCCGGTTGAAGGCAATGATGCCGCCGAAGGCTGAGGTAGGGTCGGTAGCGAAGGCCAGGTCGTAGGCCTGGAGGATGTCGGCACCGATCGCCACGCCGCAGGGGTTGGCGTGCTTTACGATCACGCAGGCCGGGTCCGCGAAAGGCTTTACGCATTCCAGCGCGGCGTCAGTGTCGGCCACGTTGTTGTAGCTCAGTTCCTTGCCCTGTAACTGTTTGGCGGTGGCCACGCAGGCTTCTTTCGGGTTGCGTTCGGCGTAGAAGGCAGCACGCTGGTGCGGGTTCTCACCGTAACGCATGTCCTGAACCTTCACGAACTGGGCGTTGAAGGTGCGGGGGAAGTCCGCGTTGTTGTTGTCCGGCGTGCGGCCGCCCAGGTAGTTGGCGATGGCGCCGTCGTAACCGGCGGTGTGTTCGAAGGCTTTCACCGCCAGATCAAAGCGGGTGTGGTAGCTAAGCTCGCCGTCGTTGTCGTCCAGTTCTTTCAGCACGCGGCTGTAATCGGAAGCGTTAACCACGATGGCGACATCGTTGTGGTTCTTGGCCGCAGCGCGGACCATGGTCGGCCCGCCAATGTCGATGTTCTCAATGGCTGTGGCCAGGTCGCAGTCCGGGTTGGCAACGGTGTCTTCGAACGGGTAGAGGTTCACCACCACCATGTCGATCGGGTTAATGCCGTGCTCGGCCATCACCGCGTCATCGGTGCCGCGGCGGCCCAGAATGCCGCCGTGGATTTTCGGATGCAGGGTTTTCACCCGACCATCCATCATTTCCGGGAAGCCGGTGTAGTCCGACACTTCGGTCACCGGCACATTGTTCTGCTGCAGCAGGCGGAAGGTACCGCCGGTGGACAGCAGCTCCACACCGCGCTGGGTCAGGGCACGGCCGAAATCGACGATGCCGGTCTTGTCACTCACGCTGATCAGAGCGCGACGGACGGGGGAATTAGCCTGATTTGCCATGGGTCACTGCCTTCGCTTGTCGGATTAAAGCAGACCGTACTGCTTGAGTTTCTTGCGCAGGGTGCCGCGGTTGAGGCCTAGCATGGTGGAGGCTTTGGTCTGGTTGTTGCGGGTGTACTTCATCACCTGCTCCAGCAGCGGGGCTTCCACTTCCGACAGCACCAGTTGGTACACCTCGGTCACCGGCGCGCCGTCCAGCTGTTCAAAGTAGTTTTTAAGGGCAACTTCCACGCTGTCGCGCAGGGTGACGGTGTTGCCGCTGCCGTTGACGGTGCGCAGGGGAGCTTCGTCGTGGGCTGGATTGCTCAGGTTGTCGTTTGCCAAAGTCTCAGCGGTCATGCTGCGAATACCTCTCCATTTCGTAAGCTAGCAAAATACTGTGCGATGCAATCTTTCTGCTCCGATGGGTCGTTGATCCCATTGAAGCGATTGCGGAACTGTTTGTCCGGGTCGTGGGCCTGCAGATACCAGCCCACGTGTTTGCGGGCGATGCGTACGCCCATGGTGTCGCCGTAGAAGCTATGCAGCTCCGCCAGATGCCCGGCGAGGATGGCTTCCACTTCATCCAGCGGGGCTTCCGGCAGGTGCTCGCCGGTTTCCAGATAGTGCAGGATCTCCCGGAAAATCCAGGGCCGCCCCTGGGCGCCACGGCCAATCAACAGGCCGTCGGCACCGGTGTGGCGCAGCACCTGGAGTGCTTTTTCCGGGGTTGTGATGTCGCCGTTGGCGAACACCGGAATACCGACACTGGCTTTCACTTCGGCGATGGTGTCGTACTCGGCATCGCCGTTGTATTTGTCGGCCCGGGTCCGGCCATGGACGGCCAGCGCCTGGATGCCGGCGTCTTCGGCCATGCGGGCAATGGTGATGGCGTTGCGGGTGTCCCGATCCCAGCCGGTGCGCATTTTCAGGGTAACCGGGATGTCCACTGCGTTGACCACCGCCTCAAGTATTTCCCGCACCAGCGCTTCATCTTTCATCAGGGCGGAACCGGCAGCCTTGTTACAGACCTTCTTGGCAGGGCAGCCCATGTTGATGTCGATGATCTGGGCGCCGAACTCGGCGTTCTGCCGGGCGGCATCGGCAAGCATCTCCGGGTCGCCGCCGGCGATCTGGACCGAACGCGGCTCCGGCTCGCCCTGATGGTTCAGCCGTGTCTGGGACTTGCGGGTATGCCAGAGCTTGCTGTCGGCGATCACCATTTCCGAGACCGCAAGCCCGGCCCCGAGCCGCCGGCACAGTTGCCGGAACGGGCGATCGGTGACGCCCGCCATCGGCGCAACAATCAGCGGATTGGGCAAGGTGTACGGCCCGATGGTTGCCGTCGGCAGCATGATCTGAGTCCGTGTCACAGCGAGTTGAGCGAGAACCGAACTGGAACGATTGTTCAAATTCTGATCGATCCCATGTCCGAAGGGCGCTAATGATACCCCCGGGGGCGGCCCGATTGAAGGGGCCGGGGCTTGAAAAAGTTGATTATTTTTCGTGCTTTCTGGTTGACTTTTGCGCTGTCAAGCACCCGCCAGGAAGGCGGGCTCAGGGCGATGCGGGAAGGAAACTGAGGTTGTAGTTGACGGCATCCCGGCCTGGATCGCGGATGCTGATGGCAATGCGTACCGGAGTTTCGGGCGTCATCACATCCAGCGTTTCGGCATCACCGGCCAGGTATTCGTCTGGCGCGAAGGTACTTTGTGCAACCACGTCCCCGTTCAGATTGGAGAAAGTCAGCGCAATGGCCGGGAAGGGCTGCTCAAAGCCGGCCCGGTTGAGAATCACTGCATCCACGATCAGTTGATTGCGATTGTCCGGATCGGTGCGTACCACCAGTTTCCGGCTCTCGATGGCGGAGACGTCGACCAGCGGGTCCAGCTCGCAGCCGGCCAGTTCGCAGCCCTGCTCGTAAAAGGGTCGCAACTGAGGGATGGCAGAAAGACGGTCGAACTGGAACCAGGTCACTTGAGCCACCAGTACGCCAATCAGTGCCAGCACCACCAGGGTCCAGAGCGCGGTGCGCCAGCGACTTCCGCCGCGGTCAACTGATACCGGGTCGCGACGCAGGTCCTGGTACAGGTTCTCATGGCGTGGTTCGGTGCGGGTTTTGTGCGCCACCGGATCACCCACGCGATCTTCATTGTCCATGCTCAGGGACAGCTCGTCGGCCTTGATACCACTGCTAACCGGGGCTTGGGGCTGTTGCTCTTGCTCGGCAGGTGCTGGCTCGGATTCGGCCGCGGGCGACGGCGCAGGCTCGTTTGCCGGTGCCGTTGTCTCGGCCGGCTGTTCCGTTTTCGGCGCTGTGCGATCAGGGCTGGTGCTCTCGGGCCGTGTTTTCCGGGTGCGGCCGTCGTCCTGAAGCATGGCTTCGGCCCAGCTCTCGTCGACGTTTTCGTCTTGATTGAGCCGGTCGTCGTCCCGGTAACCGGATTCCTCGGGTTCGTCGAAACTGCGGAAGCTGTCACTCAGCTCGTCATCGGAAAAGGTCAGGCGGCTGCCCGCGTAGCGGCCTTCGCTGGCGTCTTCCTCGGGATTGTCGGCAAACACGAAATCTTCGTCGTCAGCACCGGCGGCAGGCTGGTCGGGCGAGGTGTCCGAGGGTTTGCTGGCGGGTGTGCTGGCAGCCGGTTTGGTCGAGGGCGTGACGACCCGCTGGTCGATGGCATTGAACACTTTCATGCAGTTGCCGCAACGGACCTTGCCCCCGGCGACGCCGAGTTGTTCATCGGTGACCCGGAAACGGGTCTCGCAATTGGGGCATTGGGTCTGCAGGCTGCTCTGTGTCATGCTTCGTTCCTGAAAGCCAGATCACCATTAAGGTCTGTCGAGGGGGCCAGTGTAGTCGGAATCCCGGCCCTCGTCATCCGTCCTTGCGCCGTCCTGTGAGGCGTATCCAGTCTTCTTTCTGCTCCGGCTCGTCCATCACGAACCAGGGCTCATAGGCGGTCATCACCTCCCGGGCCTGATTGGACAGAATGCCGGACAGCACCAGATCGCCCCCGGGGCGGGTCAATGCGGCCAGCCTCGGCGCCAGGCCAATCAGTGGTTGCGCCAGAATGTTGGCGAGCATGATGTCGGCCTGGGTGTCCGGGTCGTGACCAGGCAGGTACAGATCCAAACGCGTGTCGTCCACCTCGTTGCGGCGGGCGTTTTCCCGGCTGGCTTCCAGTGCCTGTGGGTCGGTGTCTACGCCGATCACGTGCCTGGCGCCCAGCAACAGAGCCGCCAGGCCCAGGATGCCGGAGCCACAACCATAGTCGGTGACCTGCTTGCCCTCAACGGACTGACCGTCCAGCCATTCCAGGCACAGGGCAGTGGTGGGGTGGGTGCCGGTGCCAAAAGCCAGGCCTGGGTCAAGCATCAGGTTGGCGGCGGCGGGGTCAGGGGGTTGGTGCCAACTGGGCACAATCCACAACCGCTCGCCAAAACGCAAGGGCTGGAAGTCGTCCATCCAGGCGCGTTCCCAGTCTTTGTCTTCTACCAGCGTGACGTCTATCTCGCTCAGGTCCTGTTGAGTCTGCTGGTGCCAGGCGTCGCGGATATCAGCACAGAGCTGCTCGATGTTGCGATCGGACTGAAACAGGCCGGTCACGGTCGTGTTGCTCCACAAAGGCGTGGTGCCTGGGTCCGGCTCATAGAGTGGCTGGTCGGCGGCATCTTCCATGGACACGGCATCGGCGCCCATGTCCATCAGCAGGTCTTCCAGCTGATCCGCAGTGTCCGGATCAGCTGGAATCTGGAGTTGTATCCAGGGCATGGTTATTCCCGAATGAGTTTCTCAAGGTAGTGAATGGTGAAGTCTACCTGTTTGAAACCGTCATCGCGTACCAGTTTTCGATGCAGCGGCTGGTTAGTCTTGATGCCTTCGACCACCAGTTCGTCCAGCGCGTTCTTCATGCGGCGCCGGGCGATGTCCCGATCGTCGCCCCAGGTGATCAGCTTGGCCACCAGGGAATCGTAGAACGGGGGCACGGTATAGCCGCTGTACAGGTGAGAATCCACCCGCACGCCGTAGCCGCCGGGCGCATGGAAATGTTTGACTTTGCCTGGGCTGGGCACGAAGGTTTTCGGGTCTTCGGCATTGATCCGGCATTCCATGGCATGGCCGGAAATGTGGATTTCGTCCTGGCTGTACTGGAGGGGCAAACCGCTGGCCACCCGCAGTTGCTCACGAACGATATCAACACCGGTGACCATCTCGGAGACCGGATGCTCCACCTGAACCCGGGTGTTCATCTCGATGAAGTAGAATTCGCCGTCCTGGTACAGGAATTCGAAAGTACCGGCGCCCACGTAACCGATTTCCTTGCAGGCGTCGACACAGGCCTTGAGGGTGCGTTCGCGGGATTCCGGATTGACGTTCGGGGCCGGGGCTTCCTCGATCACTTTCTGGTTGCGGCGCTGCATGGAGCAGTCCCGGTCACCCAGATGGATCACGTTCCCATGCATGTCGGCCAGCACCTGGACTTCCACGTGGCGGGGGGTTTCCAGGAACTTCTCCAGGTACACCGTCGGGTCACCGAAGGCGTTGCGTGCTTCGCTCTGGGTGATCTGGATGGCTTTCAGCAGTGAGGCTTCGGAATGCACTACTTGCATGCCACGGCCACCGCCGCCGGATGCGGCTTTGATCATCACCGGATAGCCGATGCGCCGTGCGATCTCGAGGGTACGCTGGTCGTCGTCGGTCAGCGGGCCGTCGGAGCCGGGTACAGTCGGCACACCGGCCTTCTTCATGGCTTCGATGGCGGAGACCTTGTTGCCCATCAGGCGAATGGTCTCGGCCCGGGGGCCGATGAACCGGAACCCGCTTTTTTCCACCTGCTCAGCAAAATCGGCGTTTTCCGCCAGGAAACCGTAGCCCGGGTGGATGCCTACCGAGTCGGTCACCTCCGCCGCACTGATGATGGTGGG
Organism: Marinobacter sp.; assembly: GCA_035705335.1. GTDB lineage: Bacteria > Pseudomonadota > Gammaproteobacteria > Pseudomonadales > Oleiphilaceae > Marinobacter. Next base: position 8,157 of record DASSWD010000169.1, read on the forward strand.
GATGTTCAGGTAGCTGTCGGTCGGACTGTTGGGGCCGATGCACACCGTCTCGTCCGCGAGGCGAACGTGCATCAGGTCGCGGTCGACCTTGGAATGAACCGCGACGGTCTTGATGCCCAGTTCCTTGCAGGCGCGAAGGATACGCAGGGCAATCTCGCCGCGGTTGGCGATCAGAACTTTCTCTAGCATGGCCATGTTACACAATCACCCTGTTCAGGAAATGACAACCAGGGGCTGGTCAAACTCCACCGGCTGGCCGTTTTCAACCAGAATGTCGGTGACGGTACCGGCTTTGTCCGCCTCGATCTGGTTCATCATTTTCATGGCTTCAACAATGCAAATCACGTCGCCCACGTTGACCTTCTGGCCGATCTCAACAAACGAGGCTGCGGTGGGGGACGGTGCCCGATAGAAGGTGCCCACCATCGGGGATTTCACGCTGTGGCCAGACGGTGCGGCCGGGACAGACGGGCTGCTGTCTGCCGATATGGGATCAGCTGCAGGCGCCGGGGCCGGTGCGTGGTGCGCGGGTGCGGCGTAGTGGCTGACGTAGTGGCCACCGGCCGGTTGTTCGCGGCGGCGGGAAATGCGAACGGAATCGTCGCCTTCCTGAATTTCCAGTTCTTCGACGTCTGATTCCTCGAGCAGCTCGATCAGTTTCTTGATTTTGCGAATATCCATAACAGTTCCGGTCCCGTTGTCTCTGGTCTATCGATGAATTCGTTGCAGGGCGGCGTCAAGGGCCAGATCGTAGCCCTGGCTGCCCAACCCGCAGATAACGCCCTCGGCGATATCTGAAAAATAGGAGTGATGGCGGAACGGTTCCCGCGCATGCACGTTGGACAAATGCACTTCAATGAACGGAATGCCCGAGGCCAGCACCGCATCCCGCAGGGCAATGCTGGTGTGGGTCAAGGCCGCCGGGTTGATGATCAGGAAATCCACGCCTTCGGCCCGGGCTTCGTGCAGCCGTTCAATCAGTTCGTATTCGGCATTCGACTGCAGATGCAGCAGATGGTGGCCTTTTGCCGCCGCTTTCTCGCGCAAGCGGTCGTCAATATCGGCCAGGGTCTCATAGCCGTAGACCTCGGGCTCGCGGGTGCCGAGCATGTTGAGGTTGGGGCCATGGAGCACAAGAATGATCGACATGGTTCCTGATGCCTTGATGTATTTTTAGCAGGATCGCCGAAGATAACGGCACGTTACCCTAATGGTGCGTGCTTGTTTCCCTCAGATCAACACTTTTTGACAATCCTGACGGTCGTCCATTGGTCGTAAAAAGCGTACACGGTCATGAAGGCGGCCGCGATGACATTTCGTTGACAGGCACCATTGTTGACCATGGCCGGATAGCCCGGTATTCGACATTCGTGTCATGGGAAGGATGTAAAGCAGAGCCGGCAGCCATGGCCGGCCCGGTGCAGGTTTGGCGCTCAGGCGTCAGCCAGGGTCACGCAGTTTCGACCCAGTTCCTTGGAGGTATACAGAGCCCGGTCGGCGCGCTCACACAGGGCCTGGGCGCTTTCACCCTGCCAGTCGGCGATGCCGCAGCTGAAGGTGACGTTGAATTCCCGGTCGCCGGCCTGCTGCTGCAGCTCAGAGAAGCGCTCGCGGATCTCGTTGAGCACGTTGCGGGCGTCACTGGGCCGGGTGTTGGGAAGAATGATGGCGAACTCCTCGCCGCCGTACCGGCCAATGTGGTCGGTCTTGCGCAGACGCTGTTTCAGGAACATCGACAGGCTGCGCAGAATCCGGTCACCGATGGGATGGCCGAAGGTGTCGTTCACCTTCTTGAAATAATCGATGTCCAGCATGGCAAAGCACATGGGCTGATCTTTATGCTGGGCCTTGACGATTTCCTGCTCCAACAGGTGCAGGGTATGGGTGTGGTTCAACAGGCCGGTGAGGCTGTCCCGGATCATCAGCGCCAGCAGCGACCGTGCCCGCCGGCCCCGGTTGTGCAGGGTGGCGATCAGGTGCTTGGGGTCAATGGGTTTGGTCAGGAAATCATCGCCGCCCAGGCTCATGGCGTGCAGTTGCTTGGTGACGTCTTCCTCCGCCGACAGGTAGATGATTGGCACGCTGTGGAAGCGGTCCTGTTGGCGGATCACCCGGGCGATCTCCATGCCGGTGCAGCCGGGCATGTACATATCCAGAATGATAATTTCCGGCGAGAAGGATTCCAGCGCGGTGATGATCTGCATCGGGTCGGTGATGATATGGGCGGTCATGCCCGCTTTTTTCAGCACGGTTTCCATGTACTTGGCCTGGGCCCGGGAATCGTCCAGTACCAGTACCCTGTAGGGTTCAATGGTGTTGCCGTGGGTGTAGGTCTCGATCTTCTCGATCAGTTGGCCGGGGTCGACCGCCGGGTAGAAGAACTCCTCGCCGCCACACCGGGAAGCCCGAAGACGGGTTTCGATGGTGCCGTCTTCATCGCTGACAAAAATGATGGGGATGGGGGTGTCGTGCTGTTCCTGCAGACGCTCCACCGTGGCAATGCCGGCGTTGTCGTCACCGCCAAAGGTGACATCCATCAGGATGGTTTCGGGTTTGCTGTTGGCGCAGGCCTCAACCAACTGCCGGGGGGATTCGAAGGCCGAGGCGCGAAAGCCGAAGAACTCCAGTTGTCGGATCAGACGGGACGCTATTTCGCCATTTCTCAGGGCAATGTACACCGGCGTGCGCCGGTACAGATGGGGCGTTTCGCTGTTGTCCGGATCGGTGCGGCGCTGGGTGCTGCGGCGCAGGGATTCGATGGCGTCTTCCAGGGCAAGGGCGGTGTCACCGCTGAGCGATTCACCGGCAGGCCACTGGGCCAGTTTTGCCATCAGCAGGTCACCGGCGCCGGCATGGCCGTCCATCTCGAACCGGCGGGCGTAGCGAATCAGTTTGTCGGTGGCGGCCAGCAGGTCTTCCCGCTGTTGGGCGGCCTGCCCGGGGGTCTCATGAATTTTCTGCCAGGTGTCCAGAACAACCCGAGCCTGGGTGGTAACGCGTCGGGCAAAATGCTGCCTGAGTTTTTCTTTCTGGCTCTCGTCGTTCATGGGCTCCGGCCTGTCCGTTTCTGAGGGTATCGCCCAATCCTGGCGGGCGATAAAGCGACAATCACGAGTTATACAGACGCACACTGGTGTTTGTGTAGAGTCTATAGTGTTTAATGTTGTGGGCGTAGGTTGCACAGTGTAAATGTTTGTCAACTCTGCGGTATGGGTCACACACATCTCAGTTGAGGTCGGGCGATCTATGGCAAGGAAGCGGGCGCGGTCGGGGCAGGGACAACTCGGGGTGATTACCCTCCAGACTCTGCTTTTATTGTTCACTGGCGGACTACTGGTGCTCATCCTGCTGCTGGGCTTTGCCGCCAGTTACGGCACCTTCCGGGATTACGTGGCGGATCAGCTCGAGGGCCATGCCCGGGACGGCGCCACCGCCACTGGCCTGTCGCTGTCCAATGCCATTGACGGGCGAGACCCGGTGGCTGCAGCCTCGCTGATTGATGCGGTGTTCGACAGCGGCCGATATCTGTCGGTGCAGTACCT
>DASSWD010000170.1:0-6964 GCA_035705335.1 Marinobacter sp.
GTCAGCGCCATCGACAGGCGATGGCTGCTGGCCAGCAGGTCGTCGAAATGCGCTTTGTCCAGCCGCACCAGAACCGAATCGCGAATGGCGACCACCGTCGCTGAGCGGGGCTCGCCGGTATACAGACTCATTTCGCCGAAGACCTGGCCGCGACCCATCTCGCGCACGGGCTGTGGCGTTCCCGAGTCGTCGTTGATGTAGGCGCGCAGGCGACCACTGACCGACAGGTACAGGGCATCGCCCGGGTCTCCCTGTTCCATCAGCGTCTCGCCTCCGGCAATTTCAACCCAGTGCAGCCGGTCGCGCAGCAACGCCAGGGCATCGGGCTCGATTTCGCCGAGAAAATCAGTCAGGTGTTGATCAAGCAGCGCCTGATGGTATGCCTGTATATCCGGGGTATGCGCGTTCAACGATGAACCTCCGTGTCTTGTTTTGTTTTATCCGGAAGTTCGGACAACGGTGGTTCAGAATTACAGAGAAGTCACAGGCAGTAAAGCAGGAATCCGCTAAGACAGTGCCCGATTCAGCTGACACTGTGCACCGTTCGAAAGAATGTGCTAGTTTGATGGCCGGTTCCGGCAAGGCAAGCCGACAGGGAACGTTAACGCACAGGATGGTGCACCACATGGACTCCGGGCAGCGAGCGACAGACGCCCCCGGGCAGCCAGGACTCGGACATGAAAGAACATCAGCTCAATGCCATTCTCTTCAGTGACATTGTTGGTTATTCCAGTCAGATGGCCGCCGATGAAGCGACTACTCTGAACGTTTTGCAACGCAACCGGCAGCGCCATCAGCGCATTGTTTCCCAATACCACGGTCGCATCGTCGATACCATTGGCGACGGGCATCTGTGTCTGTTTTCCAGCAGTCTCGACGCCGTGCATGCCGGGCTTGCACTGCAACAGGATCTGCACGCCAACCAGGATGAAACCCGGCTACGCGTTGGGGTTCATGTTGGCGATACCGTGGTGGAGCGCGATGGTCTGCTCGGCATTCGCGTGATCGGTGATGCGGTTAATACAGCCTCCCGTATTGAAAGCAACGCCCCGTCGCCCGGGGTCTGGGTGTCGGCCAGGGTCGCCAGCGACTTGCGCAGCCATGCCCAACTTACCTTTGAATCGGCCGGGATGTTCACACTGAAGAACCTGCCCGAACCCATGGAGCTGTTTCAGGTTCAATCTGCTTCCGACACAGTGCCGGCAGCGACACCCAGAGCCCGCTTCTCATACCGTCACCAGCGATTTAGTCGAGCAGCGGTGGTGGCACTGGCTGCCGTGCTGATTTTAAGTCTGGGTGGCGCCTTTGTTACTTCTCAGGTCTTTGAGACACCGGACTCACTGGCGGTTTTGCAGCTTGAGTATGTCGGTGCCGATGCCGAGTATCAGTACCTTGCCTCGGCGCTTAGGACCCGGCTGCAATCCCACCTTGCTCCCTATGACAATATTAAACTGGCTTCTCAGGCCAATGCCCGGCGGTTGACCGATGCCGGCGGATATCTGGGGGATGAGGAAGTCGACTTTTTTATGGAAGGCAGCTTGTTGCTGGACGGACAGCAAGTGACGATCGAAATCAGTGTGGTTGAAGCGGACGAGGACACCATTCTATTCAGCGAGCAATGGCAGGGCCCGCTGGATCAGTTGGATCGCCTGGAACGTTCGGCTCTGGATGCAGTGGGAGACTATGTAGGGGCCTCGTTATGAGCCCGGCTGCGAGAACGCCTGGCGATGAGTGAACCGATCTCAATTCTCGGGGCGCTGTCACCCGCTTCACAGCAACAACTGATGCAGCACTGTCGGGCGCGTCATTTTCCAGCCGGGTCTGCGCTGTTTTATAAGGGTGATGACGGCAGCTGGTTGTATCTGATCGAAAGCGGTCTGGTCGAAATCAGCCTGATGTCGGTTCAGGGTAAAAAGGCCACGTTGAATCACCTGGGCCCGGGCGAGCTGATCGGTGAATTGTCGGCACTTGATCAGCTACCGCGCAGCGCCGATGCGCTGGCCCTGGCCGATACCGATGGCCTGGTGATTCCCAAGCAGCGCCTTGCCGAGGTGCTCCGAAATGACAGCGACGCCTGCCTGGAAGTGATTCGATTACTGTGCAGCCGGGTTCGCAATGCGTCGGATATGTTCGAGCACCGGGCCGTTGCGCCGGCGGCCGTGAGGTTGGCGCATTGTCTGCTGACGCTGATCGACAAGTGGGGCGAAGCCGACGACCAGGGCTCGCAGCGACTGTCGCAGCAGCTCAGCCAGACTGAACTGGGCGAGTTTGCCGGTCTGGCCCGGGAAAACGTCAACCGGTTGTTGAAGGAGTGGCAATTGTTGGGGTGGCTAAGGTTTCATCGCGGCGAGTTGACCGTGCTGGACACCGAAGCGCTGCAAGCCGTACTGGATCAGCACGAGTGATTTACATCACTGCGTCTGGTAAAGGCACTTCGTAGCATGGCCTTGTCATTCAACCGGAGACAAGACCATGACCACAACTCAAACACCCTCAGTCGACCCCAACCAGAACGATGCCAATACGTCTTGCACAGGCTCGCAACAGCCAGGCCCCGAGCTGGCGGTCGATGAATTCATAGTGCACACCAGTAAACGACACCCGGCGGTCTGGGTCGCCCTGGCCACTGCAGCGCTGGCCAGCCTGCTGGTTTCGCCCTGGCTGATTCTGCCGTTGGTTATGCTGGGCATCAGGCAACTGAGTTACTCGTTTTCCGTTACCACTCGTCAGATTGTTGAACGCAGAGGGATCGTTTGGCGCAGGACCCGTCGCATTCCATTGAATCAGCTGGCCAGTATTGATCTGGTTAACCGGGATTTCGGACTGTTGTTTCAGGTCGGCAAGCTGACTGTGACCACCCGGCAGGGCACGGCTGAGACTTTCAGCTGGGTTGCCCAACCCGAGCGGCTGATTCGTCTGCTGGACCACCAGCACGATGGAGAAGGCCTGAAGAGTGACTCAGAACCGGTCCACCGGGTACGACGTATGCGTAACAGGCTGAGCCACCTTGTCTAGGAGCCCGTCGGACTCAGGATAAACCGGTCGCGGTGCTCAGCCGGTGCTGAGGCTCTGCGCCAGGTGGTCGTTGACGTTAATGCCAGCCGCGCCACTGGGCACCTCCGCACGAATAGCCACCGTCTGGTTGGTCGGGTCGTCCAGGTCCAGCACCACCGGTTGCGCCAGTGGTTTCTGGCGGGTGTCCGTCAACACTCTGATGCGTGGCCGCGCGAAATCGTGGGTATTGGTTTCAAGGACAATGGCCAGCTGGCCACCGGCCAGTTCGACCAGGCTTCCGGACGGATAAAAGCCAATGCAGGTTACGAAGGCTTTGGTCAGTTGGGAATCAAAATGGGCACCCCGGTCTCGCAGCAGGTTTTTTAACGCCTGCTCTGACGTCTTGGCACTGCCATAGCAGCGTTCACTGGTCATTGCATCGTAGGCATCCGCCAGCGCGACGATTTTGGTGTAGAACGATATTTGTTCCTGGCGCAGGCCACGCGGGTAGCCCTTGCCATCCATACGTTCATGATGGGAGTGGGCCACGTCGATGGCGTGTTTGAATTCGGCTGAGGCGGACATCAGGATATTGCGGCCATGAGTCGGATGTTCAGCCATAAGGTAGGCTTCTTCCCGGGTAAAGCGGCCGGGTTTGTTGAGAATATCGAGCGGAATCCGGCTCTTGCCCACATCGTGCAGCAGACCACATAGCCCGATTTCACGAATCTCATGTTCCATCAGGCCAAGGTGGCGGGCAAAGGTGGCGCTCAGGATGCAGACGTTCATGCTGTGTTCAGCAGTGTAGCTGTCTTTATGCTTGATCATCGACAGAAATCGCAGGGCATCCTTATTAGCCAGAATGCTGTCAACCACTTCTTCCACCAGATCTCGGCATTCGGTGACATTCAGGCTGCGCCCGACTCGAAGACCATCCATGATCGATGTGGCTATGGAGCGGGCCGAATCAAACGTCAGCCGGGAGGCCTCAACTGCTTGCGCAAAGCCGACCTGATTGAGGTAATTGACGCGCCGGGTGCTGGCCGGGCCCTGTTGCACGCCTTCGGACTCAGGGCGGCTAGCACGCTCGCGGCTGGTTGGGGTGCCCGCAGAGCGTGGAGTGGCCGCAGGCACTGACTCGATTCTAACCTGAACGGTTACGTTCTGGCACTGACGCTGCAGCTCCCGAATTTCCTCACGGGAGGCGATGACAAAGCCTTGCAACAAGAAGGTGGTCTCTTCCCAGGGGCGGTCCAGTGCTACAACGCGCATACCAATTTCCAGTTCCTGGACGGGCAGTGTCAAATCCTGGTAATCAGTACGCTGCATGGGAAAGCATGCTCCATGTTACTGCTGTCGAGTCTTTAGTGTAGCCTGAACTGAGACTCCTGGTCGACTGAACCGGTAATGCGTTTTGGCTAACGGCGTCTGCCGGTCAGGAAACGCGGCGCCTGAACGACCCCAGCATCGGTTTTTTGATCATTTTGCTGAATCCGGATTGCTTTATGACAAGTAAATAGAGGAGTTATACAGTATTGTTGGGCGGAATTGCTGATTTCAGTGGTTGGCGTCAGAGGTATGAATGATGCGGCTTGATCGTTCAAGGTGGAAGTGGCATTGCACCATGCTGGTCATCAGCCTGCTGGGCTCCTGGGCCTTTGCGGAGCCAGTCAGGACCGTCACTGAGCATTCCCCTCCGGGTGAATATCTGGATGAGGATGGCCGGGTTACCGGTGCAACGGCTGAACTGGTGCGTGAATTGATGCGACGTGCCGGTGAACCCGGTGATATCGAATTGTTGCCTTGGGCGCGTGCCTACAGCATTGCCCGGCGCGGGCCACGGGTTGCGTTGTTTGAGACTACCCGTACCGAAACACGGGAAGATCAGTTCAAGTGGGTTGGGCCGATCAAACGTATTGTCAAAGGTTTTTACACCCGGCGTGAGGGCGGGGTTGAACTGTCGTCTCTGGCAGAGGCCCGGCAACTTGACGGGATTTGCGCCTATCTGGGTGGGTCGGCTGGCCAGACATTGCTGGAGCAGGGCTTTACCAATCTGGAACAGCCAGCGCGGCCGACGCAATGTCTGGAAATGCTGATGTACGGACGGGTGGATGCCTGGGTGACCAGCGATATCGGCCATGTGGCGCTTTTTTCAGAGTCGGGCTTTGATGCCTCGGCCGTAGTGCCTGCCTACATTCTGGATACCCAATACCTGTATATTGCCTTCTCACCGGATACGCCCGATAGTACGGTTGAGCGCTGGCAGCAAACTCTCGACGCGATGAAACTCGACGGTAGTCTGGCGCACTATTACCGTGGAACCTACCCGGAAGACATGATCCTGGAACTAAGCCAGCCAGGGCATCCTGCGTTGCCCTGGTTAGACGCTGAACCAACCCCGTTTTCAACCCATTAATGCTTCCGCGTGAAAGCGAAGGTGATCTTCGATAAAGCTGGCAATGAAATAATAGCTGTGGTCGTAACCCGGCTGTGTGCGGCTTTCGAACGGATGTGAGCTCGGTTTTGCCGCTGAGGTCAGGGCCTGGGGCCGCAGCTGCTCTTCCAAAAAGTTATCGGCATCGCCCTGATCCACCAGAACCGGGAACGTTGCGTCACTCTCTGCCAGTAGCAGGCTAGCATCGTAGTCCTTCCAGCGTGCCTGGTCGTCACCCAGATAAGCCTGAAACGCCTTGTGACCCCAGGGCACGGCCGTCGGGTTGCTAATGGGCGCGAAGGCCGAGACCGAGGTGTAACGCCCGGGGTTGCGCAAACCAATCACCAGTGCACCATGCCCTCCCATGGAATGGCCGCTGATCGCCCGCTGGTCGGTAACCGGAAAATGCGCCTCAATCAGGCTGGGCAGTTCCGACACAATGTAGTCGTACATCCGGTAGTGCCGGTTCCAGGGCGCTTCGGTGGCGTTCACGTAAAAACCGGCGCCCAGACCCAGATCATAGGCACCCTCCGGGTCGTCAGCGACGCCTTCACCACGCGGGCTGGTGTCGGGTGCGACGATGGCTATTCCCAGTTCAGCGGCCATGCGCTGTGCCCCGGCTTTATGCACAAAATTCTCGTCGGTACAGGTGAGGCCCGACAGCCAGTACAGCACCGGTACCGGGTGCTGGGCATCGGCACCGGGCGGCAGGTAGACGCTGAAGCGCATGGTGCAGTTCAGAGCGGCGGACGCGTGTTCATACTGCTTCTGCCAACCGTTGAAACACTTGTTGCTGTTCAGATGATTCAAACTCATGGAATCCCCAATATCTGTAGGTGGGTGATCCGCTTTGGAGCCACCCATCAGAGCGGTGTTCAGTAATGCACAACGCTACGAATGCTCTTGCCTTCATGCATCAGATCAAAGGCTTCGTTGATCTGTTCGAGCGACATGGTGTGGGTGATGAACTCTTTCAGTGGAATCTCACCTGCCAGGTATTGCTCGACGTAGCCGGGCAATTCAGTACGCCCTTTAACGCCACCGAAAGCACTGCCGCGCCAGACCCGGCCGGTGACCAGTTGGAACGGACGGGTGCTGATTTCCTGGCCGGCGCCCGCGACGCCAATGATGACCGATTCACCCCAGCCCTTGTGGCAGCATTCCAACGCCGAGCGCATTACGTCGACATTGCCGATGCATTCGAACGAGTAATCGACGCCGCCATCGGTCAGTTCGACGATCACTTCCTGAATCGGCTTGTCGTAGTCTTTCGGGTTAATGCAATCGGTCGCGCCCAGTTTGCGCGCCAGATCGAATTTGCTGGTGTTGATGTCGATGGCAATGATGCGGCTGGCTTTGGCCATTACCGCGCCGATGACCGCTGACAGGCCGATGCCACCAATGCCGAAAATGGCGACGGTTGATCCTTCCTCGACCTTGGCCGTGTTCATTACCGCGCCAATGCCCGTGGTCACGCCACAGCCGAGCAAGCACACTTCTTCCAGCGACGCTTCCGGGTTCACCTTGGCCAGTGAA
>DASSWD010000171.1:0-8690 GCA_035705335.1 Marinobacter sp.
CGCTTGGCCACGTCCGGGCTGACCGGATATACCTGCTTGTCAGTCATTGTGCTCCCCCTTTTCTATCAAGAGTCTGTTGTCATTATGGATTTCGGAAATAAGGGCGGACGGGTGAATAAACCCGTAAAGCGAATGCCTGTAGTTCACCATGTAGGCGACTGCACAATGAATTAGACTAACGTCCTAATATCCTGCGAAATCAGGCTTAAACAGCACCGGTCTGTCATGAAAATGGAGAGAAGTGAACGTCGCCGGCCCCGGAGTGTCAGGGCCGGCTGGAGCAGCTAACGCAGCGGTCAGGCCGCTTTCTCACGGAGCCTGGAGGTTTTCAGGCTGTACACCTTACGCTCCCGCAGTGCGTAGCGATTCAGGCCCGCCAGGTGGATCTTGCGCAGATACACCTCCCAGTCGATCTGCCGGGCATCCACCGGGAACAGGGCTTTGTCCAGCGCGCCCATGCGCTCGGCCAGCGCCTGTAGCTGATCATTCTGGAATACATAATCAGGCGCGGTGTAGAAGCCGAAGATGGTCGCCAGCGATTGCGTGGTGTCCAGATTCTTCAGCACTTTGAGGTCCCGGCTGTTACCCAGCAACTTCAGCACCCGGTCGGCCGCACTCAGGGGCAGGCGCGCGCCGCTGACCACCAGGTCGAACAGCTTGCGGTTCACAGCCATGAACGGTTTGCTGGGCTGGCGATAGAATAGATGATCGTAGGCCGCGTAGTTGGCTCTGGATTCTGCCATCAGGTGATCGATGAACTCACCCAGGGAAATCGGGTTGGCACTGCCGCTGCAGCACTGATAGATGCGCCGTTGGCCGGGCGAGGCCAGCGCTTCTGCCACCGACAGAATGATGGCATTAGCCACCAGGTCCACCGGGATCACATCAATGATGCCCGAACGTTTGCCTGGGAACAGCGTCACCTTTTCGCGGGCGTAGGCCAGAATGATGGCGTCGGCCACCTTCACACCCTCGATCCAGCCCGGGGCCGGCTCTTCCAGCGCACTCTCGATGATCGATGGGCGGACAATGGTCAGGCTTCGACCGGCCAGGGCCTTCATCAGCAACTGCTCGCCCATCCATTTGGTGAAGGTGTAGGTATCGCTCCAACCATAACGGTTGGCTTCGCGAATACCCAGATCGACCAGTTTTTTCTCCAGCAGCTTGCCGGAGTATCGGGCGCGGACGTCGGCAATCTTGTCGTTCAGCAGGCTGACCAACTCGTCAATGTGGTAGTAGCCGCCCTCGGCCCGGGGCAGGCTTTCGCCGGCCGGCTTGATCACCGATTCCGTCACCGGGCCGGCGTTCATGCCGTTCACGTAGCAGGTCGACACCTGAATCACCGCCAGTTGGCTGTTGATATCCGCCAGCGCGGCGATGTTCCTGAGGCACAGGGTATTGATGGCCAGGGCCTTGTCGAGCTCTTCGCGGAAATTCACGCTGGCGGCCGAGTTGATCACCGCATCGAGAGACAGCGCGAGCCTGCGGTATTCAGCCTCGCTCAGGCCAAACGCCGGTTCGGTGACTTCGCCGGTAACGCACTGAACCTTGTCTTCAATAAAGGCTTCGAACGCTCCGGCGTCGGTTTCACGCAGGCGGTCGAAAACAGACGAGGTAGCAATCTCGTTCAGGAACCGCTCGCGGGCGCCGTGGTAGCGCTTGTTGCCACGGATCAACAGGGTGATGCCCCCGATGTCCGGTACCGTGCGCATCAGCTTTTCCAGCACCACCTTGCCCAGAAAGCCGGAGGTGCCGGTGATCAGAATGCGTCTGCCACGGAGCTGGGACAGCACCGTGGACGATGATTCGGCGGGTTGCGCCTGGGGTGTAACCATGGGTTGAACTCCTTCTCAGAAAACCTGTTCACACATCTGTGTCTTCGGACCAGCATAATGCAGGCCACCAGCAATGGTTATGGTCAATTCTTACACAGCGCCTATGACAGGGTGTTGACAGAACGCAAAATTACGCTACAAAAAACACAAATAAAATGACTTGAAAGCAGGCATGTTTTTAATGTCCGGACTTGCCTCTGCCGGCCAGCGAGCGCAAAAGATCATCCAGGGACACGTCGGCCGGCTTCTCTCGCAGCGCCCGAACCAGTTGCTCCTGCTCGCCGAAAACGATGCGGTCGTAGAGCGGCTCACGGGCTGATACCTGTGGCGGCGCTTCCGGTTTGGTAACCGTCTCTTTAACACCCAGTTCGCCGCAAAAATGCTGCAGGTGTTGCGCCAGGGAAGCGCGCTCGGCCGGAGACCACTGCTCCCAGCCAACGGCCGCCAGCCCGGTTTGCAGAATCTCCACCACGTCCGGGCCGGGGCTGCGCCCCAACAGTGCGAACAGCCGTGCGAATGCCTCGTAGCGGAGCACTGAATCCGCCTCCGAATGCCCGAGGATGTCATCAAACTGGTCAACGAGGGCCATGCATCGGTCCCGAACCGATACCGGCTCTCTGGTATCCGCAGATTCGGCCTGAATGGCGGACTGCTTACGACGCGTGGCCTGGTGCCAGTAGGCAGCAATGCCATACTTGCGAACGGGCAACAACCCTAGCTGGACAGTCAGCATTTCCGCCAGGGAGTGAAACTGGCGACAGGAAGGATCGCTGGTGGGCAGAAGCGTGACCGGGCGCTGGTTGAGGACCGACTGGCGCAGGGTCTCATCCCGCCAAAGCCCACCCAGATAGTGCAGTGACCACTGCAGATGGCGCTGACTGGCATTATTCAGGCGCTGGAAGACGGAACGGGCCTGGCTGGCGCCCTGGGCCATGTTCACGACCACCGAGGGCACCCGGCGATAGCCCCGGCGTTTGAGCACCTTCAACAGGGAAAACGCATCGGTCAGCGAGGCCGGGTCTGGCGATACCACCACGCACGCCATTTCCGTTGCTGCGATCATGTGCAGGGCTACCGATTGCAGGCCGGAGGCCGTATCAATCAACACGTAGTCGTAGCGATGTTCCAGTTTGTGCAGTGCCTGAAGGACGCCCCGGCTGTGTTCTGATGACAGTTCCATGCACGCCTGCACGCCGGACGCTCCGGGCACAATGTGCAGTCCGAAATGGGTTTCAAGGATGATGTCGGCCAGTTCACAATGGCCCTCCACCACATCCGCCAGGGTACGGGACGGATAGGCGCCGACAAAAATGCTGACGTTGGCCAAGTCGGTGTCTGCGTCCATCAGCAGCACACGCCGGCCCTGGCTGGCCAGTGCGAGGGCCATGTTCAGGGCAAGGGTGGTTTTGCCGACGCCGCCTTTGCCGCCGGTGATGGCTATAGTTCTGGGGTGGCGCAACGTTTGCTCGACCTCGCATTCCTGGCGTGGCATTTCGATGTGTTTGTGGGCTGTGCCACGGTTTTGGTCACGTTTATTGTCACTACGGCTATCACTATAAGCGACATTCGAACCTGTAAAAAGGGTACACATATCTGCCGACGGTTACATGCTGTTTAAAAAAACCGCAATCAGTATTTAATAGTGACGGATAATTGACTAAGCTGCTTTCTCAGAAGAAGAATGAACATCCTGTCAAATAAACCAGATACATCAATGCAGGATAGCCGGCGCATCGGACAACCCCAACGTGCGGGTGAGCGACCGGATTAACACAGGGCGTGCGACGAGACATCCCATGGACATTGCCGCAGATTTGCAGTTGCCGAGTCTGCCCGAGGTCACCCTGCGGGCTCTGAAAGCATGCCAGGCGGGCGGCAATTACCGTAACATCAGCCGCATTGTGACCACTGATACCGCCCTGGTGGCGCGGGTCCTTTCCCTCGCCAATTCTGCCCTCTATCGTTCTGACCCGCCGATCCGCTCTGTGGAACAGGCCCTGCTGAGACTCGGCACCCATCGGTTCCAGACACTGCTGTTGACCTCAGCCCTGCGCCAGCTGCTGTTTGATCTTGGCGGCAACGAGTGGCAGCAGCTCCGGGATTTCTGGCGACACTCCCTGACCACCGCGCTGACCGCGCGGGCGCTGGCCACGCTCACCCGCTACCCGGACCCGGATGAGGCCTTCCTGCTAGGCATGGTTCACAACATCGGCGAGCTGATGGCAATCCGAACCGGGTCACCGGAGCAGAAACAGACATTGCTCAATCAACAAAGTGACATCGCCGCCACCCTGGTATCCCGGTGGGGACTCGGCGTGCTGGCAGAAGACTCCATGCGCTACCAGCAGGCCCTGCCCATGCAGATCCGGGATGCCTCGCATCTGGTCAAACTGATCAGCCTGTCAACGCGGCTGGCGCTCTCGGATGCCGCCGGCATTGCCGCGGCCGGCACGGTGTTTGGCTTGCAGGAAGACCTCACGCGGGAGCTCAACGCCCGTATTGCTGAAGAAGTGGTGGGCGTGGCTGAGTCCTTCGGCATCCCGCTGGGCGACCCCTACGACGGCGCCGAGGGCACTCAGGCGCTGACCGCGCAGGTGATTCACCATGCCATGGCCCAGCAGGCGCTGGCCTTCGGTCAGCACACCGGTAACACCGGGGCCGATTCGGCCGATCTCGCGGCGCCCGCCGTCCACAGTCTGGCGCTCCTGACCGGACTGCCCGGCCTGTGTTTTCTGCGCCGCGGCGACCAGTTGCATCTGGTGTCCGGAACCCTGAATCCATTGCCCGATCTGCGCTGCAGCGCGGCGCCCGGCGGCAGTATCGTGACCCAGGCCTGCCACACCGGCGAACGCGTCAGTCTGGACAGCAACAACCCAAGCGTGCTCGACCGGCAGGTGCTGTCGCTGTTGCGGACGCCCTCGATGGTAGCCGTGCCCGTTCCCGGCAAGGAACCGGCACCGTGCCCGGGTGTGTTTGTTCTGGGTGCCGATGCAGGGTCGCTGGCGGCGGCCGATGATCTCATTGCCCTGTTTATTGCACAGTTAGCCACCCGGCAGGAACGCCGGGGCGAACCAGACCATGCCCTGGATCAGGCGATGGCTGGCGCGCACCTGAAGCGCCAGGTGCACGAGGTCAGTAACCCGCTGACGATCGTCAAGCAATACATCTATCAGCTTCAGTCCCGACTGAAAGACGCCGATGTGGAACAGGAACTGGCGGTGATCCAGGAGGAACTGGACCGGGCAAGCTATCTGCTATTGCAGATCAGTCAGTCCGGAGCCCCGGCCACCAGTGACGGCAGGTCGGAGTCGGAGCTGAACGCCGAAATTGACAGCCTGGCCCGCATTCTCCGGGACAGCCTGTTCAGCGCAGAGAATCGTACGCTGGAACTGAACCTCTGTGCCCAGAGAACCCATATCCAGGCCAGCGTCACCGAGGTGCGCCAGGTGCTGATCAACCTGATCCGTAACGCCGTGGAAAGCTTTGGCAGTGGGTCCGGCAAGGTTGCCCTGACGACCCGGGCGCCGGTTTTCCAGAATCAGCGGCCCTGGGTTGAGCTGCAGATTACCGATAACGGGCCGGGCATGCCCGATGCCCTGAAGCACCGGCTGTTCCAGCCCGTTGAGAGCACCAAGGGAGCGGGCCACAGCGGCGTTGGCCTGAGCGTAACCAAACAACTGCTTGATGACATGGAGGGCATCATCGCTTGCTACACCGGAAAGGATGGCACTACGTTCCGCATCCTGTTCCCGGCAGCAGGCTCCGACAACCAGCCACAAGACCGATGACGACACTGCGGACACACAGCCATGGCAACTGACCGGAGCATGCCCCCCCACCGCGAACACCCCTCGGCCGCCAGCATTCTGGTGGCGGATGACGAACCCAGGCTGCGTCAGACCCTGGCCGGCCTGCTGCGAAGCCGGGGTTTTTCCGTGACCGAGGCGAGTGGCGGCCTGGAAGCGTGTCAGATGCTGGGCGAACGCCAATACGATCTGGCCCTGCTGGATCTAAACATGCCGGAGCGGGATGGCTTTCAGGTGATGGAAGAAGCCGCCCGGGTGCAGCCGGACTGCGGTATCGTGGTGGTCAGTGGAGAGGGCTCGTTCAGCACGGTCAGCCGGGCACTGCGCCGGGGCGCGCTGGACTACATCCGCAAGCCGTTTGATCCGGAGGAGTTGCTGGCAACCGTTCAGGGTGTGCTCGGCAAACAGTCCCTGATCCGGGCCCATGAACTGGTCCAGACCCGTCTGGAGAAGTCCGAGGCGTTGCACCGATACATCGTCAACAGCTCGCCCGATATCGTGTTCATGCTGGATGAAGCCGGGCGCATCTGCTTCATCAACAACAAGGTCGAGAGTCTGCTCGGTTACGACCCCGGCGAGCTCAGCGGCCAGCATTTCCGGCACCTGCTTGACGACCGGGACGTGGCCCGGGGCACCTACGCGCTGAAAAGCCCGGACATTTCCGCTGACAACCCCCAAACCCTCGATGTGCGCCTAAAGACCCGGGGCAACGAGAAAGCCACCCGGCATTTCGAAATCACCGCGTTCCCGGTGGACCCGCAAACCTGGCCGGAAACGGGCCAGGCGTCGGGGGAGTTTTCCGGCCAGTCCGCGCGCTATTACGGCATTGCACGGGACGTGACCGAGCGGAAAGAAGCCGAGGCTTTCATCAATTTCCAGGCGTACCACGACCTGCTGACGCGCCTGCCTAACCGGGCGCTGTTCAAGGACCGCCTGGAACTGGCCATCACCCACGCCCGGCGAAGCCAGCAAAAACTGGCGGTGATGTTTCTCGACCTTGACCGCTTCAAGGTGGTGAACGATACCTTGGGCCATGCCATGGGCGATCGTCTGCTTCAGGCCGTCACCCATCGCCTGGAAAAGTGCCTGCGCAAGGGCGACACCCTGTCCCGGTTCGGCGGCGACGAGTTCACCCTGTTGCTGCCGTCCATCCATTCCCACGAAGACGCCCGGAGCATTGCCCGGAAACTCATCCAGACACTGAAAGACCCGTTCCAGTTGGGCGACCATGAGGTATTCGTCGGCGTCAGCATCGGTATTGCGGTGTTCCCGGACGCCGGCAATACCCTCGACCAACTGATCCAGAACGCCGACATTGCCATGTACCACGTCAAGGCCAGGGGCAAGGATGGTTATCGCTTCTTCTCGGATTCCATGAGCATCGACACCGCCAACCGTCTGAACCTGGAGCGGGACCTGCGCCTGGCGCTGGAGCGCAATGAACTGCGGGTATACTACCAACCCCAGGTGTGCTCCCGAAGCCATCGGGTGGTGGGGCTGGAAGCCCTGGTGCGGTGGCAGCACCCCGAGCGCGGCCTGCTATACCCGGGCGATTTCCTGCCCCTCGCCGAAGAGACCCGCCTGATCGGCCGGCTCAGCGAGCGTGTTCTGGATCGCGCCTGCCGGGACGTTGGTCAGTGGATTGCTGCCGGGCATCCCAATCTGCGCCTGGCGGTGAATCTGTCACCCAGCCAGGTGGAGCATCCCCGGTTTGTTGAAACCCTGATGGAGCAGGTACGCGCCCACCGTTTCCCGCCACGCAATCTGGAGATAGAGATCACCGAAAACGTGATCATGACCGATCTGGAGCAAATCAGCCGCAAACTGCGCGAACTGGCGAATAACGGCGTTCGGATAGCCATTGACGATTTCGGGACGGGTTACTCTTCCCTGAATTATCTTCACCGATTGCCCATCCACACATTGAAGGTCGACCAGTCGTTCGTGCAGGCCATCCGCAAAGGTGACGACGGGGCCTGCATCGTCAATGCAATTGTCGCCATGGCACATGGCCTGAAACTGGAGATTGTGGCCGAAGGTGTGGAGACCGACGACCAGCTTCATTACCTCAGAACCCTTGGCTGCCACCAGGTACAGGGGTTTTTCTATGGCCCGGCGCAACCGGCCGCAGACATTACCCGGATACTGGCAACCGCAGGGGGTCGACTCGCCCATACCGGCTAAAATGCACAAGATTGTAGAACACTCCTAGAATAATCCTTGATATGGTTTGCAAAGTATTTCTTTGTGTAACTTTATGTATCAGGAACTGCGCACTGCTGCACATTCTTACCCCCTGCCCTTCTCTAAGCTCACACCTCAGGAACCACACCGAACAACAAGAAGGCAGCAGGAATATGCGCGACAAATACAGGGTCATTGGCCCGGTTTACGACTTTCTCAGCAATCTCTACAGCGGCAAAAACATCCACCGGTGCAAAACCGCCATGCTCGATGTCGAAACCGTGCAGCCCGGCGACAGAATCCTGTTCGCCGGTGTGGGCCATGGCCGCGACGCCATCCGTGCGGCAGAACTTGGCGCTGACGTCACTGTGGTGGACCTGTCCGAAACCATGCTGCGCAAATTCGGTGACGCCCAGGCCAAAGAAGCCCCGACGCTCACCATCCGCCAGATTCACAGTGACATCATGAAAGTGGAAGAGTTTGAACAGTACGACATGGTGGTCGCCAACTTCTTCCTGAACGTGTTCGATGAATCGATGATGGTGAAGGTTCTGGAACACCTGATCCGCCTGGGCAAACCTGACGCCCGTGTGGTTGTCGGGGACTTCTGCTACCCCACCGGCAACTGGTTTTCCCGCCTGTTCAAGAAACTCTACTGGTACATGGCCGTGTTCATCTTCTGGCTGTTCGCCAATAACGCCTTCCACAAGATCTACAACTACCCGGAACACATGCAGCGCCTTGGCCTGCAGGTCACCGAGAAGAAGCACTTCAAGCTTCTGAACATGGATTGCTACTGGTCCATCCTGGGCCGGAAACAGGCCTGAGGCCAACGGTTGTCCACACAGTCACGGTAACGGGGGCA
>DASSWD010000172.1:0-11487 GCA_035705335.1 Marinobacter sp.
GATGTCACCGGCCGCCTGCGCAAGATGCCGGCCGAGGCGGCCAGTCCGGTGCGTTACACCCTGAACGTGGGCGACACCCCTGTGCCGATGAACGAACTGATCGGCAGGCGGGTGCGGCTTGATTTTGACGGTGTGATTCGCTGTATCCACTGTGATCGCGTCACCAAAAAGAGCTTTAATCAGGGCTTCTGTTTTCCCTGCTTCCGCAAGCTGGCCGCCTGTGACAGCTGCATCATGAGTCCGGAAAAGTGCCATTTTCACCTGGGCACCTGCCGCGAGCCGGAATGGGGTGAAACCCACTGTATGGTTGAACATGTGGTGTATCTGGCCAATTCCAGTGGGCTGAAAGTGGGCATTACCCGGGCGTCCCAGGTACCAACCCGCTGGATTGATCAGGGCGCGGTGGATGCCATACCCATGCTGCGGGTGGCCAGCCGCTATCTGGCCGGTCTGGTGGAGGTGGCCTGCAAGGCCCATGTGGCGGACCGCACCAACTGGCGGGCCATGCTCAAGGGCGACGTCCCGGAACTGCAGCTGGCTCAGGAACGCCAGAGATTGCTAGGACTGATTGCCGATGATCTGGCCGAGCTGCGGCGTCAGCACGGCGAGGACAGCCTCCGGGCCGTAGACGAACAAGGGCTTGGCCTGGCCTATCCCGTGGAAGTCTGGCCAGCCAAGATCAAGACCCACAATCTGGACAAGATGCCGGAAGTCGAGGGCACGCTGGAGGGCATCAAGGGCCAGTACCTGATGCTGGATACCGGCGTGATCAACATCCGGAAATTCACCGGTTACGAAGTGCGGTTCCGGGTACTCGACTGAGCCCGTGGCTGCCTGTCAGGAGAGCACCATGCGCACGCAACAACCACAGACCATCTATCTGAGCGACTACCAGGTACCGGCGTTCCTGGTCGACCACACTGACCTGCGGTTCGAACTGTTTGAAGACGGTGCCCGGGTTCACGCTACCCTGACGCTGCGACGTAATCCGCAGGCCGGTAGCAGCGGGCAACCGCTGGAGTTGAATGGCGACAGCCTGGTTCTGGAGTCGGTCGCCATGAATGGCAACCCCATGGCCGAGGGCAGTTATGAGGATCGCGGCGACAAACTGGTCATCGGCAATGTGCCGGACGCCTTCGAACTGACCGTCGTTACCTGGATTGAGCCCCAGAACAATACCCGTCTGGAGGGCCTGTACAAATCCTCCGGCATGTTCTGCACCCAATGCGAGGCCGAAGGCTTCCGTTGTATCACCTTCTACCCGGACCGGCCGGATGTGATGGCCCGCTTCCGCACCCGCATTGAAGCGGACCGCGCGAAATACCCGGTGCTGCTCTCCAACGGTAACCCGGTGGAGCAGGGCGATCTGGCGGATGGGCGGCATTTTGTGACCTGGGAAGACCCGTTCCCCAAGCCCAGCTACCTGTTTGCCCTGGTGGCGGGCGATCTGGTTGAGAAGAAAGACGTGTTCACCACCGAGTCTGGTCGCCCGGTTGACCTGCGTATTTTCGTCGAGCCCCGTAACGCCGAGAAATGCGATTTCGCCATGGACGCCCTCAAACGCTCCATGCGTTGGGATGAACAGGTGTACGGTCGTGAATACGATCTGGACATCTTCATGATTGTGGCCGTCGACGACTTCAACATGGGGGCCATGGAAAACAAGGGCTTGAATATCTTCAATTCCTCGTGTGTGCTGGCCAGTCAGGACACGGCGACCGATGCGGCGTTTCAGCGCATTGAAGCGATCGTCGCCCACGAATATTTCCACAACTGGTCCGGCAACCGGGTTACCTGCCGGGACTGGTTCCAGCTCAGCCTGAAAGAGGGATTCACGGTATTCCGCGACTCCCAGTTCTCCTCAGACATGGGTTCACCGACGGTCAAGCGCATTGAAGATGTCACTCTGCTGCGCACCGCGCAGTTCGCCGAGGATGCCGGCCCCATGGCCCATCCGGTGCGCCCGGCGTCTTACATGGAAATCTCCAACTTCTACACCCTGACGATCTATGAAAAGGGCGCCGAAGTCGTGCGGATGATCCACAACCTGCTGGGCCCCGACCTGTTCCGTAAGGGCAGTGATCTTTACTTCGAACGCCATGACGGTCAGGCGGTGACTACCGCCGATTTCGTGCAGGCCATGGAAGATGCTTCCGGCCGTGATCTGGGCCAGTTCCGGCTCTGGTACGAGCAGGCAGGCACGCCAGTGGTTGAGGTGTCAGACCATTATGACGCCCGGCAGCAAACCTACACTCTGACACTCAGGCAAGCCGTGCCCGATACACCGGGCCAGAGCAACAAACGGCCCCAGCATCTGCCGTTTGCCATTGGTCTGCTGGGAACTGACGGTGAGCCCCTGGCGCTGAATCTTGATGCCGCAGACAAGCAGGGCCCCAACGAGCGGGTGCTGGAGATTACCGGCGCAGAGCAGACGGTGACCTTCCATGGTGTCCCGTCGCAGCCGGTTCCATCCTTGCTGCGCGGCTTCTCGGCGCCGGTGCGCGTGCGCTACCCCTGGACCCGGGAACAGTTGCTGTTCCTGATGAGCCACGACCCGGACGGTTTCAACCGCTGGGATGCCGGCCAGCGGCTGGCGGTGGATGTCATCAGCGGCCTGATGGGCGCTGGCTCTGAGGCGAAGGTCGAGCCTCGGCTGGTTGAGGCCTACCGGCAGTTGTTGAACGATGCCGCGTTGGACCAGGCGCTGGTGGCGAAAATGCTGCAGCTGCCGTCCGAGGCTTATCTGGTGGAGCTTGCCGACGAAGCCGACGTGCCGGCTATTCATACCGCCCGTGACCGGGTGCTGCAGGTTCTGGCTGGTGAGCTGAGAGAGGAGTTGCTGGCCTGTTACCGCCGCAACTCCGTCGGTGGCGACTATCAGTTGGACTCTGAATCCATCGCGCGTCGCAGCCTGCGCAATACGGCATTGGCGTGGCTGCTGGCCATCGACGACGCCGAGGCCCGCGATCTGGCGAACCAGCAGTTCCAGAACGCTGACAACATGACAGACCGCCTGGGCGCGCTGCGGGCTCTGGTTAATTCCGGTTTTGAGGCTGATCGAGACCAGGCATTGGCGGCGTTCTATCAGCGTTACCAGAAGGACCCCCAGGTTGTAGAGCTCTGGCTGAGTGTGCAGGCCAGCAGCGACCGCGCAGGCCAGTTGCCGCAGATTCGAGCATTGATGGAACACCCGGCCTTTGACTGGAAAAACCCCAACAAGGTGCGTTCGGTGATTGGTGCCTTTGCCGGCCAGAACCTGGCGGCGTTCCACCATCCGGACGGCAGCGGCTATGCGTTCCTCGCCGAGCAGGTTCGCCGCCTGGACGACAGCAACCCGCAGATCGCCGCGCGTCTGGTCACGCCGCTGACCCGATGGAAGAAGTTCGCGCCGGCCTATCGCGACCAGATGAAAACGGCGCTTGAGGGTATTCGGGACAAACCGTCGCTGTCGCGGGACGTCTACGAGATTGTGCACAAGAGTCTGGCCGGGTAGCGGCCAGATACAAAATCGCACTTTCGGTCGATAGACAATGTTGGCCTTTCGTCTAATCTGTGGAAAAGTCCGCAAAGGTTCAGGACGACAACAAAAAAGCCCGACAGAGGCTTCCAGACGGATCAAAGGTTACACAATGCGATACAACAAAAACGTACTCCTGAGTGGGCTGCTGGCAGCGTCTTTTGCAGCGGCCCCATTGCATGCTGCCGTATCCGCCGCCGAAGCGGCGCGCCTGGGTCAGGATCTGACCCCGTTTGGCTCCCCGAAAGCGGGCAACGAGGCTGGCACCATTCCTGCCTGGGACGGCGGCCTGACAGAGCCACCTGCGGGTTACAAGGGTAGTGGTCAACATCACATCAACCCGTTCCCGGATGACGAAGTGCTGTTCACCATCACGGCGGCAAATGCCGATCAGTACAGCCAGTTTCTGACCGATGGCGTCATGGCCATGTTCGAAACCTATCCCACCACCTTTCGCATCCCGGTATACCAGTCTCGTCGTACTCATGCGGTCCCTGACTGGGTTGCCGAAAATACCCGTGAGAACGCGGTGAATGCTGAGATTGTTGGAGAAGCCGAAGGTATCGATGGGGCATATGGGGGCTATCCGTTTCCGATTCTGCACGGCACCGATGAAGAAAAGGCCTGGCAGGTCATCTGGAATCACCTGACCCGCTGGCGAGGTGTTTCCGTCACCCGTCGCTCAAGCGAAGTTGCCGTGCAGCCCGACGGCGAATACAGTCTGGTGACATCCCAGCAAGAGGCCTTCTTTAACTTCTATAATCCGGAGGGTGACGAAAGCACTCTGGATAACGTTATATTTTACTATTTGTCCTTCACCCAGTCGCCCCCACGCCTGGCGGGTGGTGCGATCCTGATTCATGAAACCATGAACCAGATCATCAACCCGCGTAACGGTTGGGGATACAACGCCGGCCAGCGACGGGTACGCCGCGCGCCAAACCTTGGCTATGACTCTCCGATTGCGGCAGCAGACAACCTGCGTACCGCCGACGATACCGACATCTTCAACGGCGCGATGGACCGGTACAACTGGACTTATGAGGGCAAGCGGGAAATTTATATTCCCTACAACAATTATCGCATCGGTGAGCAAGGTACGCCTTATTCCGAAATTCTGGGCATGTCCCATCTGAATCCGGACCTGACTCGCTGGGAGCTCCACCGTGTGCATGTGGTAGAAGCCACATTGAAAGAAGGCGAGCGCCATATCTATGGTAAACGCCGGTTCTATGTCGACGAGGACAGCTGGAACACGGTGCTGCTTGACCAATACGATGGCCGGGGTGAACTTTGGCGGGTGTCGATGGGCATTCCGAAGAACTATTACGAGCTGCCGGGCGTGTGGACCGTACTGGACGTGTATCACGACCTTCAGGCGCGTCGTTACCACGTGCTCGGTCTGGATACCGAAGAACCCACCACCCGAGTGTTCACCAACGAAGTTCCAAATACGCGGTACTTTTCACCAGCATCCCTGCGTCGCAGAAGTGTTCGCTAAGCACGCTTCGGTGAGCGTTCGCAGAGAACAGGCACTGACGGCCGGCTGGCTGAGGGTATTCTTGTGACGGCTCCGGAAGGGCCGGAAAACAGACATCATCAACACAAAGGCAAATTGAATGGCTAATCGGTTCATGTGCGAGACACTCGGTGCCGCCTGCCTGGGGCTGAGCATGGCTCTGGCTGCTCCTGCGGCATTCGCAGTTCCAGATCTCGTTGAGACACCTGCGCGATCCACGCAACTGGCACCGCAATCCCTTCTGAATGACGTAGACCGCGTTGGCGACCGCCTGGTAGCGGTTGGTGAGCGGGGCCACATCATCTTTTCTGATGACGAGGGCCAGACGTGGGTTCAGGCGGAGGTGCCGGTATCGGTAACCCTGACGGCGATCGATTTCGGGAACGATCAGCATGGCTGGGCAGTTGGCCACAGCGGTGTCGTTCTTCACACCAGCGACGCAGGTGAAAGCTGGACTTTGCAAATGACCGGCATCGAAGCGACGGAGCTGGCCATTGCCAGCCGTGAGGATCAGTTAGCCGAAATGGAGGAGGCCATCGCCGAGGCACCGGAAGAAGAAAAAGCCGATCTTGAATGGGCGATGGACGATCTCCTGTTCTCCCTGGAGAACATGGAAGCGGACCTCGAGATTGGTCCCGTTAACCCCTTGTTGGACGTTTGGTTCGAGAATCAAAACCATGGGTTCGTGATTGGGGCCTACGGGATGATCCTGCGGACTCAGGATGGCGGCCAGACCTGGCAATACATGGGTCTGGAGCTGGATAACCCCATGAGTTTTCATTTGAATGCCCTAACGCAAGTGGCGGGTGGTGCGCTGGTTATCGTCGGTGAGGCTGGACAGATCTTTGTGTCGGTAGATGGTGGCGATACCTGGGAGAAACGAGTCAGTCCCTACGACGGTTCATTGTTCGGTGTCATTGGAACTGGGCAAGTCAACGAAATTCTGGCGTTTGGCCTTCGCGGAAATACCTTCCTGTCGGAGGACCTCGGGCGCAGTTGGCGCGTGGTTCCGAATGAAGCGGGCACCACCCTGACGAACGGAGTCGTCGCAGAAGATGGTCGTATCATCCTGGTAGGCAATAGCGGTGCTGTTCTCATAAGCACCAATGGTGCCGAGAGCTTTCGCCCGTATTTCCGCGATGACCGGGAAGGCATCATGGGCGTCGAACCCATTGCTGGCACCAATCTGCTGCTGGTCGGTGAGGGCGGTGTCAAAATCACCGACGCTCGCGGTCATGATCTGAATTAACGCCCTGCTGTGGCATCAACGGAATATAGGAAAGAGGGGTTTTTGAATGTCTGACCCGATGCACGACAGGGGTGAACATTACCTGACAACGCCCAAGGCGGAGCCTTTTCTGGAGCGTTTGATCTTTAATAACCGCGCGATCATTCTGATCGCATTTGCTGTCTTGACGCTGTTTCTTGGCTACCACGCTGTCAAGATTCAGCCAGACGCCAGCTTCGAGAGAATGATTCCTCTGGAGCACCCGTACATCGTAAACATGCTCGAGCACCGGGACGACCTGGATAACCTCGGGAACTTCGTGAGGATCGCTGTGGCGGTGGAAGAGGGCGATATCTTCACCGCAGAATACATGGAAACCCTCAAGCTGATCACCGATGAGATGTTCTACCTCAACGGGGTGGATCGTTCCGGTCTGAAATCGCTCTGGACCTCTAACGTCCGCTGGGTGGAAGTGACCGAGCAGGGCTTCCAGGGTGGAACTGTTATTCCGGATGGCTATGATGGCTCCCGTGACAGCCTCGAAAAGCTGCGCCAGAACGTGCTGCGCTCAAACGAGGTGGGCCGGCTGGTTTCGGACAACTTCAAGTCAACCATCGTTTATGCGCCCCTCTACGAGCGTAACCCGGAAACAGGGGAGGCCCTTGACTACGCGGCCTTTTCGCGGGAGCTGGAAGAGAAAATCCGTCAAAAGTACGAAGCTCAGAATCCGAATGTCCAGATTCACATCGTCGGATTTGCAAAGAAAGTAGGTGACCTGATCGAGGGTATCGGCTCGATAGCCTGGTTTGCCGGTATTACGATCGTGCTGACCACGCTGTTGTTGTATTGGTACTCGCGTTGCATTGCCGGCACGCTGGTCCCGGTGTTTACGTCACTGGTTGCCGTGTTTATGCAGCTTGGTGCCCTGCGCCTGCTCGGTTACGGACTGGATCCCTATTCGGTGCTGGTGCCCTTCCTGGTTTTCGCAATTGGCATCAGCCATGGTGTTCAGATTGTCAACGCCATGGCCGTTGAAGCGGCCAAAGGGTTTGATGCCATAACCTCCGCCCGGCTGGCGTTCCGGGCTTTGTACATCCCTGGTATGTTGGCGCTGGTGTCAGATGCAGTGGGCTTCCTGACGCTGGTGTTCATCGAGATCGACGTTATTCGTGACCTCGCAGTAGCGGCGGGCCTGGGTGTTGCTTTCGTCATCCTGACCAACCTGGTGTTGCACGTTCTCATCATGTCTTACGTGGGGATATCCAAAGGCGGGGTCAACCATGTCCAGAATCACGGTGAGAAACAGGATCGCAAATGGAAGGTAATGTCCTATTTTGCGCACCCGAGTGTGGCGCCCGTCTCTCTGTTGATCGGGGTGATTGGTCTTGGGTTGGGAATGTACTACAAGCAGGATCTGAAGGTCGGCGACCTTGACCGTGGCGCGCCAGAGTTGCGACCAGACTCGCGCTACAACCTGGATAACGCCTATATCATTGACAATTACTCGACCAGTGCGGATGTGCTGGTGGTCATGGTAAAAACACCTGAGGAGCAGTGCACCCAATACAACGTGCTTCGGGCTATGGACAAGCTGCAGTGGGAGTTGCAGAACACCCCGGGCGTTCAGAGTTCGGCATCGCTGGCGGATGTCTCCAAAGTTGTTACCAAGGCGCTGAACGAGGGCAACTGGAAGTGGTATGAGATATCCCGCAACCAGACCATTATCAATGCCTCCATTCGGGAAGCTCCCGCCGGCCTTATTAACACCAATTGCGATCTGACACCCGTGCTGGTGTTTCTGGAAGATCATAAGGCAGAGACACTTGAAACCGTCATCGAACGGGTTGAGGCGTTCTCTGAGAAGTACAGCAACGACGAACATCGCTTCCTGCTGGCTGCGGGTAACGCCGGTATAGAGGCTGCGACTAACGAGGTCATTTCAGCGGCCAAGGACATGATGCTGCTGCTGGTCTACGGCGTTGTGAGCCTGTTGTGTTTCATGACCTTCCGCTCCATCCGGGCGGTGGCCTGTATCGTGATTCCTCTGGGCCTGACGTCGATTCTGTGTGAGGCGATCATGGCGGTGTCCGGTATCGGCATCAAGGTGGCGACCTTGCCGGTGATTGCGCTGGGTGTTGGCATCGGTGTGGACTACGGCATCTACATCTACAGCAAGCTTGAGCAGTATCTGCTTGAAGGTAAGGCGCTTCAGGATGCCTACTATGAAACCCTGCGCTCCACCGGCAAGGCAGTTATCTTTACCGGCGTAACCCTGGGTATCGGTGTAGTGACCTGGATCTTCTCGCCGATCAAGTTCCAGGCCGATATGGGCTTCCTGCTGTTCTTCATGTTCATCTGGAACATGATTGGCGCCATCTGGCTGCTGCCGGCACTGGCCCGTTTCCTGCTCCGGCCGGACAAAATGCTGGCCAAAGCCGGAGCGGCAAAGTCTCGGTAATACCGTATTGATCCTTCACAAGCCCGCGCAAGCGGGCTTTTTTGTTGTCTTGTCAGCTGGTTAGCACGCTAACCCTTCCTTTATTTATGATCCGAAGTGTTCTATGTTTTAGTCGACCCAAGCGATTGCCCGGTAATCGTGGCGGGCACTCAATGATAAAGACCAAAATAAGGAAGAGCACACATGACACTGAAACTGAAAGCGTCCGCGTTTGCGGTTGCTGCTGCTGTCAGCCTTGGCGCTGCTTCATCTGCCGTTTCTGCTCAGGAACAGCGTTTTGTGACCATCGGCACTGGGGGCGTAACCGGTGTGTATTACCCGGCTGGCGGCGCCATCTGCCGTCTCGTCAACATGGACCGGAAAGAGCATGGTATCCGCTGCTCCGTTGAGAGCACTGGCGGGTCGGTCTACAACCTTAATGCCATCAGTGCCGGTGAGCTGGATCTGGCGGTGGCCCAGTCAGACTGGCAGTACCACGCCTACAACGGCACCAGCCAGTTCGAAGGAAACAAGGTCGACAAGCTTCGCGCTGTGTTTTCCCTGCACCCTGAGCCATTCACCGTGGTAGCCAGCAAAAGTTCCGGCATCAAGACTTTTGAGGACCTGGAGGGCAAGCGCGTTTCGGTTGGTAACCCGGGTTCTGGCCAGCGTGCAACTGCGGAAGTGTTGATGGAAGAAATGGGCTGGACCCTGGACAACTTTTCCCTGGCCGCTGAGATCAAGGCTGCCGAGCAGTCCCAGGCACTGTGTGATGGCAACATTGACGCCTTTTTCTACACCGTCGGCCATCCGTCCGGCGCCATCAAGGAAGCCACTACCACCTGTGACAGTGTGATTGTCAGCGTCGATAACGAGGCAACCCAAAAGCTGATTTCCGAGAACCCGTACTATCGCAAGGCGGTCATCCCGGGCGGTATGTATCGTGGTACCGATGAGGATGTCACGACCTTTGGTGTGGCGGCGACGTTCGTCTCGTCCACCGACGTTCCTGAAGATGTGGTCTATGAAGTAGTAAAAGCGGTGTTTGAGAACTTTGACAGCTTCAAGCGCCTGCATCCTGCATTCGCCAACCTGCAGAAAGAGGAAATGGTCTCTGACGCTCTGAGTGCTCCCCTGCACCCGGGTGCGGCCCGATACTATCGTGAGGTTGGCCTGATCGACTAAGCGGTCAACCCTAGTGACCAACAGAGCGGGCGTCCGGCCCGCTCTTTTGGTTATGAACGGTTCAATTTCCACAACAGGTATTGTCTATGGCGAAGAATGACTCCGGCAACGCGGCAAGCGTGGACGCCTCCAAGGTAGACGAACTGCTAAAAACCGAGACGGGGGGCAGGGCGCTGACCGGACCCGCCGCTGTGCTGCTGTTTATCGTCCCGGTATGCTGGTCACTGTTCCAGCTTTGGATTGCATCACCACTGCCGTTCATCCTGAATTTCGGCATTCTCAACTCCACGGAAGAACGCTCCATTCATTTGGCGTTTGCGGTGTTCATTGCGTTCACTGGTTTCCCCATGTTCAAGGGAAAACACACTACCAGAATTCCGGTTTACGACTGGGTTCTGGCGCTGCTCGCTGCGTTTACAGCGTCCTATCTGTTTGTATTCTATGATCAGCTCGCCCAGCGTCCGGGTGCGCCTATTACGTTTGACCTGTGGGTGGCTCTTGGCGGTCTGCTGCTGCTGCTTGAGGCAACCCGGCGAGCGCTGGGGCTGCCGCTGACCATCGTGGCGGGCGTATTCATTTTCTACTCGTTGGCTGGCCCTTACATGCCGACGGTGATCTCCCATGCTGGCGCAAGTCTGAGCAAACTGGCCTCCCATCAATGGCTGGGGACAGAGGGCGTGTTTGGTGTCGCGTTGGGTGTATCGACGAGCTTTGTGTTCCTGTTTGTGCTGTTCGGTGCATTGCTGGAACGCGCCGGCGCTGGTAACTATTTCATCAAGGTGGCGTATGCCATGCTCGGCCATATGCGTGGTGGTCCCGCCAAAGCGGCGGTGGTGTCCAGTGGTCTGAGCGGGATCATCTCCGGCTCCTCAATCGCCAATGTGGTCACCACCGGTACCTTTACCATTCCTCTGATGAAGCGGGTTGGCTTTCCGGCAACGAAAGCCGGAGCGGTGGAGGTTGCGGCTTCAACCAATGGGCAACTGACTCCCCCTGTGATGGGTGCTGCGGCATTCCTGATGGTTGAATACGTGGGTATCTCCTATCTGGAGGTGATCAAACATGCAATTCTTCCAGCGCTGCTTTCCTATATCGGGTTGCTTTACATCGTGCATCTTGAGGCTTGCAAGATGGGCATGGAAGGCATCGAGCGGCTGAATCGCCCGACGCTTGCGCAGAGATTGCTCACATGGGTTGTGGTGCTGATAGGGCTGATTGCGCTGTCGCTGGCTGTCTATTACGGGGTAGGCTGGACGAAGTCCGTTTTTGGAGAAGCTGCTGCATGGATTCTGGGCCCCTTTGTGTTGCTTGCATATATTGGCCTGGTCAAGTACGCCACCCTCTTTCCTGAGCTTGAGGAAGATAACCCGGATGATGACCTCGGCGTATTGCCGGAAACCGGTCCGACGGTAAAGTCCGGTCTGTATTTTCTGTTGCCGGTTGCGGTTCTGATCTGGTGCCTGATGGTCGAGCGTTTTTCGCCCCAACTGTCGGCTTTCTGGGCGACCTTGTTCATGATATTCATCGTCATTACGCATCGCCCCATGAAGGCCTTTTTCCGTCGTCACCAAGGTGCAGGTCAACAGTTTGGTGAGGGGGTC
>DASSWD010000173.1:0-6087 GCA_035705335.1 Marinobacter sp.
TGCTTGACGGAAATATCCGGTTGCACGGGCGTGTCCTGTTCAGCGTGTGATTGAACCAGAAAGCCGGGCATTTTCTCACGCTGGCAGCGGTTTAGAAACCTTTGCCAGATCGGGAATTATCCCCATAATGCCGGGCGGGAACGGTAAAGCCTGTAGACAGTGGAGTGGGTATGGTACGAACAATCGGGTTGGCAGGTTTACTATTGATCACTGGTGTAGCGACTTATCTGGCGTATCCGCTGTTGAAGGATAACCTGAATGGTGATCAGGTTGCGCTCACCCGGGCCACCTGCGATCTGCTGGCAGCCCCCTGCCAATGGCAAACCAATGACGGCACCTGGCGGGTAGAATTAGCCCGGCAGGAAGAAAGCGGGCAGGGCACTACCTATGAGCTGACCGTGACTACGCCCAAACCGCCGGACCGCTTTGTCGCGGTGCTGAGAGGCCAGTCCATGTATATGGGGGAGTACCCAGTGCCGCTGGTGCGGGAAACCAGCAACGGCTATCGCGCCAGGTTCACCGCGCCAGTGTGTACCGTGTCCAGCGACGGCATGGTCTGGCAGCTCGACCTGCAGGACGGCCAGCAACCCCTGGAAAATTTGCCCTACACACTGGTTTTCCGCACCCGGACGTAGTTAAATCCCGGCACTTGTGACAGAAAAACGACAACGTTCATTTGATGGCCCAGGGAACAGTGATGGATTACGGGGACAGCGTTCAGAAGGTGCTGCTGCGCAAGATTCAAAAAGCCGAGCAGGACCTGATTCAACTCAAACTCGATTACTGCCGCTTTGTGTTCGGCCTTACTCACAGGGCCCGGGTTGTCAGCGGAGACAAGACCTGGCTGGTGCGTTCGGTGGATGTGGAGTCCATGGTCTGGGACGAGCAGGGCACCTTTACCAAACCGGTGATTACCGGCATCCCCGCCGACGATGAGACCGCCACTGAGACGGCAAGTCTGGGTAACGACTGGTCCCTGGCCTCGGCAAAGTAAGCTGGTCAGCAGGTGGGCATGGTCTGCAGGGCCAGCTTGCGCCGGATCAGCCGGCCCAGGGCGTCCACCCCGATGTTAAGGCCGGCAGTGATCAGGATCAGGAACATGGCCCGGTCGAACTGGATGTTCTGGATGGCGCTGTCCACATAGAAGCCCAGGGTGAAAATGCCCAGAATGCCCAGAATGGCGGTTTCCCGCATGATGATTTCCCAACGGTAGAACAGAAACGCCAGGAACGATCGGTACAGCCGTGGTACCAGCTCCCAGCTGTAACGGTCAAACCCGGAGGGCGCGTCAGGGCGCAGTTGCAGGGTGTTGGTCTGCCGGCCCAGCAGGTGCCCGATGATGCCGCCGTTGTGGATGGCCAGCGCCACCACCGCCGGTAACATAGACGGCCCCCACAACTGCAGCAGAATGTACGCCAGAATGTATTCCGGCGTGGAGCGCGCAATCACCAGGAATACGTGGCCCGAGGTGCGGCGCACCGGTCCGCCAAAATGATTGGAGATCAGCGGGAACGCCAGCAACGCCAGAATACCTGTGGCCACCAGGGCAATCTGGGTAAGCACGATGGTGTTCCAGATGCCGGGTAATGCCTCGGTCACCATGACATCGCCCACCCAGGCGCCCAGGGCCATCAGGCCCTCGCCGTCTCTCAACGGGGAAGGGATGATGTCTTCGGTGAAAAAGCGTTCCACGTTGCCCCAGACAATGGGGAAACCCTCACCCAGAAAGAACGGCGCCGCCAGGATATAAATGGGCAGCAATTTGGGGCGAACCCACAACGGCATGGTGGCGATCACCCCGTAGAACAGAATCAGCATGGCGCCCGCGTCGGAATACATACCCTGTGAGAATGAGCTTTCAAGGTAGAAGCCAAGCGTGGGCAGACCGACAAATCCCAGAATGGCCGACGAGCGCAGGCCGCATTCCAACCGGTACGCGGTATAGGTGCGCATCTGCACCCAGCAATCCGGAATGCGGGCAAACAGGAAGGTGGAAATGGCGCTCGCGCCCGGAGGCACCATCCGGCCAGGCTCCGGGTCGGCCTCTTCCAGAATTTCGGAATAGACCTTGGCGAATATGCCCGCGTATGGAATGGCGATGGCCAGCACCCCGGTGAGCGGGTGGAAGCCAAAGAACTGCAGGAAGATCAGCGCCCAGAATAATTCGTGAATGGCGCGGATAAAGGCGCAAAACATCCGCACCGGCAGGCGCTTGTACACCAACGCCAGTAGAAATCCGCAGAAACTGCCGAGCGCCACGCCGACAAATGCGAATGCAACGGTGCGCAGAAGGGCGGTAAACAGGCCTGACGTGCTGAAGAAATCCGGTGTGGCCACCCCGAGGAAG
The DNA here is from genome assembly GCA_035705335.1 of Marinobacter sp. Taxonomy (GTDB): domain Bacteria; phylum Pseudomonadota; class Gammaproteobacteria; order Pseudomonadales; family Oleiphilaceae; genus Marinobacter. Next base: position 2,348 of record DASSWD010000173.1, read on the forward strand.
AACCGCCCAAGATCTCGCCAGGGGTTGGTCGCGGTGATGGCGATGTCTGCCACCAGTAGCCCGCCCAGCGCAATGGCCAGGAAGATGAAACTGGTGCGAACCACAGGGTAGGAAAACATGCAGGTTTTGCCGGCGCCGTCAGTAAAGGGTCATGATGTCAGCGGTTTTCACATCGCTGGTTCGACGGTCCAGAGCAATCTCGCCATCCTGAATGCCGATGATGCGATTACAGTAGGCAAGCGCCATGTCCACATCATGTAGCGCAATGACACTGGTATCGTACTGATCCGTCAACGACCGCATTATCTGATGGGCCATTGGGCCGTCGAGAGCAGAAATGGGCTCGTCAGCCAGCAAGATGTCTGCGCCACGGTACAGCGCCCGGGCGATCGCAACACGCTGGCGCTGCCCACCCGATAGCGATGCGGCGGGCACCCAAAGCTTCTCACCGATTCCGAGGTCGTGCATCAGGGATCGAATCGCCTCCCGGTCCCGTTTGAACGGACGCATCAGGGTGACGGTATTGTACCAGGTGGGGTGCTGATCCAGTCTGCCCAAAAATACATTGTGGAAAACGGGTAACGCATTGACCAGGCCCAGCCCTTGCGGAATCAGGGCTGCCTTGCGTTCGAGACGTTCGTAGAGCAATTTGATCAGTGTCGACTTGCCGGCGCCGCTTTTGCCGACAAGTGCCACCTTTTCTCCGGGAGAGACTCTCAGCGACAGCGGGCCCAAGACCCGCTCGCCGCCGAAAGAGGCCGTCAGGCCGGAAACATCAAAACCTGGCATCAATCAATGATCCCGAGGTCTTTAGCGGTTTGCTCAATGGGCACGTAGTCTTCGTTGCTGGCCGGAATGAAGCCTGAACGCGGAAAGCTTTCCAGAAGCCCGGGGTCTTTGAGGTTCAGCAGGGCTTGCCGTACCTTTTCCTTGAAGCCGTCGCCGAACCGCTCATTCACGTCGCCGCGAATGGTCCACTGGTAATCCGGATAGGTCGGGGTTTTCCACACAACCTGAACCTGATCGGTGTCAACGTTGCCATCCTCCAGCTCTTTGTTCCAGACCTGGAAGTTCAGGGCGCCCAATTGGTAGGTGCCGGACTCAACGAGGCGAAGGGTACGGGTGTGGTTATCGCTGAAACCAACGCGGGAAAACACGTCTTCTGGCGCTGCGCCAAAGGTCTCACGGATATAGAATTCCGGCATCAGGCGGCCTGAGGTAGATCCTTTGGCACCAAAGGTGAAAGTCTTGCCCTCGAAGTCGTCTTTCAGGTCGGCCAGGCTCTCGGCAGGTTCGATACCCGTGCTGGTATTGGCGATGAAATAGGTTTGGAACGCCTCATCCTCAACACCCTGGGCCAGTGCTTCAGAGCCCGGAACCAGCGCGCGGGCCTGTACGCCAGACAAGCCACCAAACCATGCCAATTGAACCTGGTTGTTGCGGAACGCAGAGATGGCAGCCGCGTAGGATTTTACCGGGATGTAGCGCACCTCGACGCCCAACTCCCCTTCCAGGTAGTCTGCAATGCCCTGAAACCGCTCAACCAGTTTGGTCTCATCTTCATCGGGAATGGCAGTGAACACGAAGGTCTGAGCCTGGGCGGCGGCACTTGCGCAGACAGCAACGAGCCCGGAAACCAGCCATTTCCGTATCTGTTTCATCATCATGGTGTTCTATTCCTTTTGGTGGGGGAGAGTTTCCAGTTCAATCAGATAGGACGCGAACCAAGCATACCGCGATTCGCCTCAACTCTGAACCGGTATACGCTGGAAGCCTTTACGTGGAGCATCCGGGCAGGCAGAATTTTGCGAAAAATAAGGGTCACGAATGCACATACTCCTGATTACCCCGGCGTCGCCGGGATCCAAAGCCGGTAACCGGGCTACCGCTGAGCGCTGGAAGCAACTGCTCGAGAGTGTGGGGCATAGCGTTGACGTGATCACCGATTACCAGGGCGAGCCCTGCGACCTGTTCATCGCCCTGCATGCCTGGCGTAGCGCGGGCGCGGTGCAGCGGTTCCGCGACACCTGGCCTTCGACGCCCCTGATCGTGGCCTTGACCGGCACCGACATCTACCAGCATCAGCACCTGTACCCGGACGCCACCTATGGCTCCATGGACAGGGCCGACGCTCTGATTGGCTTACACGATCAGGTAGCCAATGACATTCCCGAACGCTATCAGCGCAAACTGATCACTCTGCGCCAGTCTGCAGACAAACCGCAGGTGCGCGGCTGTTCCCGCACGGAGCCGGGCCAGTTCAATGTGTGCGTGATTGGCCACCTGCGGGAAGAGAAGGACTCCTTACGTGCCGCCTGGGCCAGCCGCCATCTGCCTGAATCTTCGGAGATTATCGTTTCCTGCGCGGGCAAGCCCCATAACGACGAATGGCGCGAAAAGGCACTGACCGAGAGCCGTGAAAACCCGCGCTTCCGCTGGCTAGGCGAACTGGACAAAGACCGCATCACCAATCTGATGGCCATCAGCAACCTGATGGTGATCAGCTCTGTGATAGAAGGTGGGGCAAATGTGGTGTCTGAAGCCTGCCGGGCGGGGTTGCCCATTCTGGCCTCTGACATTTCGGGCAACCGCGGGCTGCTTGGGAACGACTACCCGGGCTACTTTCCCGCAAAAGACGACGTAGCACTGGCGGATCTGTTGCTGCGCGCAGAGACCGACAGGGAATTTCTGGCAGAGTTGAAGGGCCGGGTAACGGCTTTGGCGGAAACCTTCACCCCGGAAGCCGAGCGCCAGAGCCTTGAACAGGCACTGGCACTGGCTGTAGCGAACCGGGGTGCGGTCAGTCTTTCAGGGTGATGGGTTCAATGGCGCCGTTGGGGTCTGTTGCCGTGACACGGCCAATGATAGCGGTGTGCGGGTAGCCCAGGGATTTCAGCTCCCGCACGCAGGCATCGGCCACGTCCATGGGCACGCTGGCCAGCAAGCCGCCGGCGGTTTGGGGGTCAAAAATCAGCGGGTAGCGCGGGTGGTTAACCCATTTGGCCTGGTCCCGGATACCACGGCGCAGGCGAATGTTCGCTGGCTGCAGCGAACTGAGAATGCCGGCAGCAGCGGTCTCTTCTGCACCGGGTAAGACCGGTATCGCAGACAGATCAAGCTCAGCGTCGACGCCCGAGGGGCGGGTCATTTCCACCAGGTGTCCCAACAGGCCAAAACCGGTCACATCGGTGCAGGCTTTGGCGCCGTATTTCAGCAGGCACTCGGCGCCTTTCTTGTTGGACTGAATCATGGAGGCGAGGGCAGAGTCGATCCAGCGCCCTTTGGCAGCCATCCGCATATGGGCGGCAAACAGGGTGCCGGTGCCAATCGGTTTGGTCAGAATCAGCGCATCGCCGGCGCGCAGGCCGCCCTTGCTCATGACCTTGTCCGGATCGATAAGACCATTGACGGCAAAGCCGAGGGCCAACTCCTTACCCTCACCGGTATGGCCGCCCACCAGCGCACAACCGGCCTCGTTCAGCACCTCCACCGCGCCGGTCATCATCTGGAACACCGTGTCTTCCACCTTGGATTCGATGCCATAAGGCACCGTGGCCACGGCGGTGGCGCTCTGGGCTTCTGCGCCCATGGCAAAGACGTCGCCCAGGCTGTGGTTGGCCGCAACTTTACCGAAGATGTAGGGGTCGTCGATGAACGCACGGAAGAAGTCCACGGTGTGGACCACCGCCTTGCCCGGCGGAACGCGAAGTACGGCGGCATCATCCGGCGCGTGCAGGCCG
>DASSWD010000174.1:0-10057 GCA_035705335.1 Marinobacter sp.
GCTGTCATGCCAGCTGGCGGGCGCCGAGGCCTTGCACCGGGCATTGTCCGAGTCGGTAAAGCCCGATGGGGTTCGGGTGCTTCGGGCACCGTGTATGGGTCGCTGCGATACGGCGCCGGTGGTTGCGGTGGGGCAGCGCCATGTCTGTGAGGCTGACTTGTCTGCGGTGAACCGCGCGATAGCCGATAAATCCGCTCTCCCTGCTGATATCCCGTGGCAAAAGCTCGACGTCTACCGCGCAGATGGCGGCTATCAAATGCTGGCCGATTGCCGGGAAGGCCGGGTGGCGGTTGAAACCTTGATCAGCGAACTCGAACACGCTGGCCTTCGTGGCCTGGGCGGCGCCGGGTTCCCTACGTTCCGCAAGTGGCAGGCTGTAAGATCTGAGCCTGGGCCTCGATATGCCGTTATCAATGCCGACGAAGGCGAGCCCGGCACGTTCAAAGACCGGTTTTATCTGGAACGGGAACCGCACCGTGTGCTGGAAGGCGCGCTGGTCAGTGCCTGGGCAGTAGAAGCGGAGGCGCTCTATATTTACCTGCGTGACGAATACCCCGGTCTTCACCGTGTGCTCGAAGAAGCCATCGCCGAACTGGAGACGGCCGGCCTGGTCGACGCCGGTTACATCATTTTGCGACGAGGCGCGGGTGCCTACATCTGCGGCGAAGAATCGGCCCTGATCGAGTCACTGGAAGGCAAACCTGGCAAGCCCCGCCATCGACCGCCGTTTGTGGCCCAGAATGGTTTGTTTGGTCGGCCCACCCTGGTCAATAACGTCGAAACCGTTTACTGGATACCGGTCATTCATGCCAGGGGCGCGAACTGGTTTGCCAGCCAGGGCCGGCACGGTCGCCGGGGTCTTCGAAGTTTTTCGGTATCCGGACGGGTGGCCCGGCCCGGTGTTCACGCCGCCCCTGCCGGCATTACCCTCAATGAGCTGATCAAAGAATACTGTGGCGGCATGGCCGAGGGGCATCGCCTGTTGGCCTATCTGCCCGGCGGCGCCTCCGGAGGTATTCTGCCGGCCAGCAAAGGGGACATTCCCCTTGACTTCGACACCCTGCAGGAACACGGCTGTTTTATCGGTTCAGCTGCGGTGATTGTGCTGTCGGATCAGGATGACCTGGCGGGCGCAGCGCGAAACCTTCTCGCTTTCTTCGCCGATGAGTCCTGCGGGCAGTGCACACCCTGCCGGGTTGGGACTGAAAAAATGCTGACCCTGTTGGAGCGCAGCAGCTGGGACGAATCGACGTTGAAACAACTGGCGGGCGTGATGGCGGATGCCTCCATCTGCGGCTTGGGGCAGGCTGCGCCCAATCCGGTGTTGAGCCTGTTTCGGGACTTTCGCCCGGAGCTGGCAAACCTCAACCTGATAGCGAAAGGGTAGGGGTACTGCCATGACTAACCCGAACAACGCCAAAAATGACCAGGGCCAGGCCTTTCACCTCATCCTTGACGGTGCCCAGGTTCCGGCGTTTCCCGGCGAAACCCTGTGGCAGGTGGCCAAGCGCGCCGGTGAAACCATTCCGCATTTGTGCTTCAAAGACGCGCCTGGGTATCGGGCCGACGGAAACTGCCGCGCCTGCATGGTGGAAATCGAGGGTGAGCGGGTGCTGGCCGCCAGCTGTATTCGCCAGGCAGAGCCCGGCATGGTGGTACACAGTGCCGGCTCTGAACGGGCGCAGACGGCGCGCAAGGGCGTAATGGAATTGTTACTGGCGGATCAGCCGGTCCGGGACGACAGCCCGGACCGCTCCAGTCATTTTTGGCAAACCGTAGAGCAACTGGGCGTAGATGTTAACGCGGTGCGCCAGTATCTTCCGGCACGCTCAGAACCCGACGAGCCAACTGTTCACCACTCAACGGTTCACCATGTAGTACCGCGGCCGGCGTCGTTACCTCATGCCCACGGGCATGACACCACCCATTCCGCCATGACCGTCAATCTGGATGCCTGTATCACCTGCGGCCTGTGTGAACGGGCATGCCGTGAGGTTCAGGGTAACGATGTCATTGGAATGGCCCATCGCGGTGCAGCGTCGAAAGTCGTTTTTGATTTCGACGATCCCATGGGCGAAAGCACTTGCGTGGCCTGCGGCGAATGCGTGCAGGCCTGTCCCACGGGTGCGCTGATGCCGGCAACGTTGATGGATGATCAGGGCCGGGGTGATTCGGCCCAGGCCGACCGCACCGTGGATTCCGTATGCCCATACTGTGGTGTGGGTTGCCAGCTGACTTACCATGTCAAAGACGAGCCTTCAACGGTGGGTGGGCCGCAGGGCCGTATCCTGTTTGTGGAGGGCAGGGACGGGCCGTCGAACCAGAACCGACTGTGTGTGAAAGGCCGTTTCGGTTTCGATTACACCGCGCACCCCGCACGGCTGACCCGACCGTTGATTCGTCGTGAGGGCGTTGCCAAGGGACTGGACCCGGCGTTTGATCCTGCCGATCCGCTGACTCATTTCCGCGAGGCCAGTTGGGAGGAAGCTTTGGATCTTGCTGCCCGGGGCCTGGTTCAGCTGAAGTTCCGTCATGGCCCCAAGGCGCTCGCTGGCTTTGGCAGTGCCAAATGTTCCAATGAAGAGGCCTGGCTTTTTCAGAAGCTGATTCGCACAGGTTTTGGTTCCAACAACGTGGACCATTGCACGCGTCTGTGCCACGCCAGCTCCGTAGCCGCTTTGATGGAATGCCTGGGGTCAGGTGCGGTGACAGCGTCGTTCATGCAGGCGCTGGAAGCGGACGTAGTGATCCTCACCGGCTGCAACCCCGCCGTAAATCATCCGGTGGCGGCCACCTATTTCAAACAGGCCGCACGAAACGGAACCCGTCTGATCATCATTGACCCCCGCGGCCAGGCGTTGGATGCCTACGCCTGGCGCAGCCTGCGTTTTTCCCCGGGTGGGGATGTGGCGCTGCTTAACGCCATGCTCAACGTGATCATCAGCGAAGCGCTTTACGATTCGTTCTACATTGAGACCCACACCGAAGGCTTTGAGGCCCTCGCCGCCAGCGTTGCCGACATGACGCCGGAGGCCATGAACCCGCTATGCGGTGTTGAGCCGGATGCGATTCGGGACGTTGCGCGGGCCTATGCCGGTGCCGACAAAGCGATGATTTTCTGGGGCATGGGTATTTCCCAGCACGTGCATGGCACTGACAACGCCCGTTGCTTGATTTCCATGGCATTGGCGTGCGGGCACACAGGCCGGCCGGGCACGGGCCTGCATCCACTGCGTGGGCAGAACAATGTGCAGGGCGCATCCGATGCCGGGCTGATCCCGATGGTATTCCCGGATTATCACCCCGTAACAGACGCGCAGATACGCGCCGCGTTCGAAGAGCTCTGGCAGACTCCGCTGGACCCGGAACCGGGACTGACCGTGGTGGAAATTATGGATGCCATCCGCGCAGGCAGCATTCGCGGCATGTACATTCTGGGGGAGAACCCGGCGATGTCGGACCCGGACCTGACCCATGCCCGGGCGGCGCTGGCGGCGCTTGAGCACCTGGTGGTACAGGATATTTTCGTCACCGAGACCGCCCAGTTCGCTGATGTGATTCTGCCCGCGGCCGCCTGGTCGGAAAAGACTGGAACCGTCACCAACACCAATCGCCAGGTGCAAATGGGCCGGGCTGCGCTGGCGCCACCGGGGGAGGCGAAGCCCGACTGGTGGATTATCCAGGAAATGGCCCGGCGGTTCGGGTTGGGCTGGAACTATGCCGGGCCTGAAGCCGTGTTCTCTGAAATGAAGCAGGGCATGCACTCGCTCGATCACATCACGTGGTCCCGGCTGGAGTGGGAAGGTTCGGTCACCTATCCTTGCCCGGCAGACGATGCGCCCGGCCAGGACGTTGTGTTCGCCGATGCGTTTCCGCGGGCAGGGGGGCGTGCCCGATTTTCGCCAACCCGGCCGCTGCCGCCGAACGAACCGGTGGATGAGGCTTACCCATTGGTCCTGACCACCGGGCGGCTGCTGGAACACTGGCACACCGGCGCCATGACCCGACGCAGCCGCGTGCTGGACGAACGGGAGCCTGAGGCCGCGGCGTTCCTGGCCCCGGCCGAACTGGCCCGGCTGGGCGTGGCGGCCGGGCAAGCCATTCAGATTGCAACCCGGCGAGGCAGCATAACGCTGACCGTGCGGGCTGATCAGGCGATGCCCGAAGGCATGGTGTTCGTTCCCTTTGCCTTCGTGGAGGCGGCTGCCAATCTCCTCACCAATCCGGCCCTAGACCCGTTCGGCAAGATACCCGAGTTCAAGTACGCCGCCTGCCGGATAGCCCCGTCGCCCTGAAAGGCAGGTTAGGCGTCATGCCTTCGGTTTTGAGCAGTACCTCCCATAACCCATAACGGTGAACGTGTAGCCTTGTGCCCTGTGTTTTTACAGAACAATAAGCGCAAGGAGAGCCCGCCGTGATGACTGCCCCGTCTACCCGAACCCTGATGTTTGTGCCTGTTTTCGCGTCGCTGGTGGCGTGTGGCGGCAGTGATAATGATGGCCGCAGTGTCCGCGAAGAACCTCTGACACTGGACCCCCAGGGCTATGCCAATCGTGCCGCAGTCATCCGGAGTCTGTCGGATTTCGAATCGGTGGATCGAACCTATGAGGACATGGCTGCTGTCTACCGTTTACTGGACGAAGCGGAGGCGGCACTGATGGCTCTGGCTGAGGCACCGCCAACGGGTGACGACAGTGAAAGTGACGTCAATCTTGGTCAGCGAGCCTGTGACGAGGACCGCAACAATTTGCTGATTCAGCGCACGGAGCTGGCAGACGGCGGCTTCATCGCCCAGTTCGACTTCGACGATTGCCGGCTGACCATTGAGTCTGGTGAACTTGAGCTGACGGGCTTTATACAACTGGAACGCAGGGTAAGCGGAACCGATCTTCAGATCAGCGAATCCTACGGTTTAACGGGCAGCGTTTTTCCCGGTGGAGCCGAGTTGGGTCTGAATGGCACGCTGTCGGCATCTGTTAACGCCACCGGCGATGACACTCTGACCATTGCCGTGAAGTCACGAACGCTGGAGTTTCTCTACGGTAGCCGATACGCCGCGTTTCGTGATGCGGATATTCTGGTTCAGCAGACGGGGGAACAGGTGACACTGGATGTGTCGACCCAATTGATTGGCTCTTTCCTGCAGGGTTATCTGAACCTCAGCACCCCGGAAACCGTCACCGGAGATCTCTCGGGTTCGTGCCCCGAACGCGGGCATCTCCGAGCCGTCGGTGACGGCACTTTGGATCTGCGCTTCGGAACTTCAACGGCGCGGGGCACCGGTTCAGAGTTGCTGGTCAACGGCAGTGACGTTGAGTTCAGTGACAGCTGCCCGTCCGTTTTGCCGGTGCCTTCGGCATCACTACTGTTCCTTATAAGTAAATAAACGATCTAAACTTTCTTGCCCGCCTGTCGTTACATGCCCATCAAATCCATGAACTAGACTGTTCGTGTGATTCAAGACTCGTGGAATGGAACAGGTGGATTCACATGCGCAAGAACCTGCCGGTCACAGACAGGGAAAAGACTTACCCTTCGCACCAGAAGCTGATTTCGTCAACCGACCTCAAAGGCAAGATTCGTCATTGCAATCAGGCCTTTGTGGACGTCAGCGGGTTTTCCCGTGAAGAGCTGATCGGCCAGCCCCACAATATCGTTCGCCATCCGGACATGCCGCCGGAAGCCTATGCCAACATGTGGTCCTACCTGAAAGCCGGGAAACCCTGGATGGGGATGATCAAAAACCGTTGTAAAAACGGCGATTACTACTGGGTGAGCGCCTACGTAACACCGGTAACGGAAAACGGCCAGGTCGTCGGCTTTGAATCGGTTCGATCCTGCCCGTCCCGGGCGGATGTGGCTCGTGCCGATAAGCTTTATGCCCGCATTCGTGCCGGACGGGGTAAAGCGTCGCTCTGGAAAAACCTTCCGGGAACGTCCATCGCCGCCGTTGTTGTGATTCTGGCTTCCGTCGGTCTGCTGTGGACCGGGTTTGATCGTTCTGCCTGGGCTGTTCTCGCCCTGGGTTTTGCAGCCGTCATGGTGTGGGAACAGCATGGCAAGCGCAAGCTGACCCGTGCGCTGGTTGACCAGATGGGCAAAAGCTTTACCGACGACCTTGCCGCCCGCAGCTACACCGATGACGACCTGGTGTCAGGCCGTCTTCAGGTCGCTGTAAAGTCCATGAAGTCCCATCTCGATGCGGTTCTGACTCGCATCGAAGATGCCTCCGGCACCATGCAAACCCAAGTTGCCCACGGCCTGGAAACGGTCGAGGAGAGCAAGGAAACGCTGAACCTTCAGCGCGCGGAGACCGAGCAGGTTTCTGCCGCCGTGCATGAGATGTCCCAGAGCATCGCCGAAGTGGCAGGCCACGTTCAGACCACGGCGGAGAAAGCCGAGGGCGCCAGCGATTTTGCCGGCAAGACCCGGTCAGTGGTAATTGGCACTCGGGAAGCGATTGAAAAGCTCAAACAGCAGGTACATGACATCAGCCGCTCAGTCGGCGAACTCGCCGACCAGACCCGCAAGATTCAGGAGGCCGCCGGCACCATCGATGCGATTGCCGAGCAGACCAACCTGCTGGCCCTGAACGCGGCTATCGAGGCGGCCAGGGCAGGCGAACACGGCCGTGGCTTCGCGGTTGTGGCCGATGAAGTCCGCAACCTGGCCCGCCGTACCAGGGATTCCACACGGGATATTCATCAGGTGGTGGAAGACCTGGTGGGCAAGGCCGGTCATTCGGTCGAGGTGGCGGAAACCGGAACCCAGGCGGCGGATCAGGGTCTTCAACGAATGCTTGAGGCGGAAGAGGCGTTAGGCCAGATTTCCGACGCCGCCGTAAATATCGCAGAGATGGCCATTCAGATGGCAACTGCGGTGGAAGAGCAGGCGCAGGTCAGTGAGGAAATCAGTGGCCAGATTGAACGAATTGCAGGTTTGGCTTCCGATAACCTTGATAAAGGCCAGGAATCGTCACAGAGTGTGAGAGAGATGGAGTCCATTGCGAGGGATTTGCACGAGTTGGTTGTAAGATTCAAGTAAGTGACAACCCTTTGGCAGTCTTCGGTGGAGAAGCACCTGTATGAGCCTTGACTCGATTGAAAAAAGGCGCCTCGGCGCACTGAAGAAACTGGGGATACTCGATACCGCACCGGAAGAGCGTTTCGACCGACTGGTGCGTATTGCACGCCAGTTCTATCAGGTGCAGAGCGCGTTTTTCAGCATCGTCGAAGAAGACCGCCAATGGTTCAAGGCCAAGGAAGGCGCCGACCCCAGTCTTCAGGAAACCCCGAGATCGGTGGCGTTTTGCGACCACGCCATCCGTCAGGACAGCGTGTTCGTGGTGGAGGATGCCCACCTTGATCCCCGCTTCCGCAATAACCCCCTGGTCACCGGCGAGCCGTTTATCCGGTTTTACGCAGGCATTCCCATTCGCGAGCCCAGTGGCTTCAAACTTGGCTCCCTGTGCGTTATTGACAACAAACCAAGAAACATTCGTGAGCTCGATCTGGAAGTCCTGCGCACGCTGGCCAGTCTGATTGAGGACGAACTGGAGCGGGCATACTGGGAAGTCGACAAAGGCACCATTCACGGTACTCATCTTAACCGGGCGATTCAACGAGCCCAGAATGTGTTCCTGACCAGCGACAATGAACGGGCGGCGTTTGAATTGATGCTGTCTGACTTCCTATCCTTGACCGGCAGCCAGTTCGGGTTCATTGGTGAGGTACTGCGCCGGGATGACACAACACCGTACCTTCGGGTTGGCGCCATCACCAATATCGCTTGGAGTCCACAGACCCAGGCGCTCTATCAGGAAGTTGAACGTCGCGGGATGCTGTTTGAGCGCACTGACAATTTACTCGGCGCCGCGATGCTGACGGGTGAGGTGACCATCGCCAATGATTACAGCACTGACAACCGTCGTGGTGGTTTGCCGCCGGGCCACCCGCCCATTCAGTCCTACATTGGCCTGCCGGTATACTCCGGCGGCGACATGATTGGCCTGGTGGGGTTGGCCAACCGTGAGTCGGGCTACCAGGCGCGCATGGCCGACGATCTCGCGCCGCTGTTGCAGACCGTGGGTACTCTGATTGAACGCAAGCGTCTCTACCATGAAAAGCGCGAACACCAGAAAAACCTGGAACGGGCCGCGAACTATGACACCCTGACCGGGCTGCCCAACCGCCGTCGCCTGACCGAACTGTTTGAGCAGGAGCTGTTCGAGGCCGACCAGCGCAAAGGTACGGTGTCTGTCTGTTTTATAGACCTCGACGGCTTCAAGGATATCAACGACAAACACGGTCACGCGGTTGGCGACGCGGTTCTCAAGACCGTCGCTGAACGCCTCAAAGACACCATTCGGGCCCATGATGTGGTCGCCAGGCTGGGTGGCGATGAATTTGTTGCCATTCTCCGGGATGTCGAAGACGAGCGGGTGTATTCGAGACTCCTGGAAGCCATTCGCCAGCCCATCAGCTACCGGCAGTTTGTATTGCATCTGTCGGGCAGTATGGGCGTGACCAGTTATCCGGACGACGACGCCGATACTGACCTGTTGCTCCGGCACGCGGATCAGGCCATGTACGCTGCCAAGGAATCTGGCAAAAACGCATACACCCTGTTTGATCTTGAAACCCATTTCACGCGCAAAGAGCGTGTGCGAGTTCTGGAGCAGATGGCGGAAGCGCTCAAGGAGCAGCAGTTTGAGCTGTATTATCAGCCCAAGGTGAATTTCAGCCTGCAGACGGTTGAGGGGTTTGAGGCACTGATTCGCTGGAACCACCCTGAGGACGGTGTACTTGCCCCGGACACGTTTCTGGAACACATCGAGTACACGGAGTTTGCCCGTTCCATCGGGCGCTTTGTCATCGCCGAGGCAGTTCGGCGGCTGCTGGCCTTTGACCGGGCTGGCCTGTCGTATTCCATCAGCGTGAATCTCAGCCCGTCGCACTTCCTGGGTACCAGCTTCATGCTGGATCTGGAGTCGGCGCTCAAGCCTCTACCCAAGCGCCTGCGTCACCGGCTAATCCTGGAAGTGCTGGAAACCACCGCCCTGGATGACACTGAACTGGTGATCCGGTGCCTGAACCAATGCAGGAACCTGGGCGTGGAATTGGCGCTGGACGATTTCGGGACCGGCTATTCGTCACTGGACTATTTCAGACGGTTGCCGGTGCACGAGATCAAGATTGACCGTTCGTTCGTCAACGACATGATTGATGACCCGGACGACGAAATGATCGTCAAGGCCATACTGGGCCTGGCCAAGAACTTTGGCCGGCGGGTGACGGCCGAGGGCATCGAAACCGAAGAGATTCATCAACGGCTGGTGGATCAGGGGTGTGACGTTGGCCAGGGGTATTATTACGCAAGGCCCATGCCTTTTGACGAGGCCCTGGCCTGGGCGCGGAATCCGATCTGGGGCGCAGTCGCCTGACCCTGCCGGGCGTTATGATCGGGGTTGCTGTTCACCTCTGCGGATGACGGTATCGCCGATACAACGGCTGAGTAAAACCGGATTTAATACTCAGTAATCAAGCGCCTGATTGAACCGGCGGTTTAAATCCTGCCAATGCTCCAGTCGCTCGGCATCACCGATGCGGGCGCGCTCTCCGGATGACTGGTTCAGCCACAGGCCTTCGCCATTGAAGCTGTACACCGGCTCCAGGTCAGTGCGCTCAGACGCCGGTTTGATCTCGTTGATCAGGTTGTCGAGAATCAATGGGTCGGCATCCGGGGTAGGGTACCAGGCCAGAACCATGTGAGCCTGGTTCAGCTCCAGAGCCTTCACATAGATAATTCGCAGTTCGTCATCTGGAACGCCCATCGCTTTCAAGCTCAGGTATTTGGCAATAGAAAAATCCTCACAATCACCACCGTTGGTGGTCAGCAGTTCCACCGGCGTCGCCCAGTAGTCCTCCTCGCCCCAGTGGCGGATGTCGCTGACAAACCGCACCCTGTTGAAGAAGGAATTGACCAGTCGCAACTGCCGCTCCAATGGGGCATTGGCGGCCAGCACCTGAAGACGCTGCCAGTTATCCAGGCGCTGATG
>DASSWD010000175.1:0-30752 GCA_035705335.1 Marinobacter sp.
GGATGTCACGCTGACCCTCGGCAACGCCCTCGCGGCAGGTGGCCATGACCGGCAGTGACTCGCGGTTGTCGTCAGCGGTGGCGAAGTGCAGATCAAAGAAACACTGGCCAATCAGCTCTTCAACCGGGCGGCCCATGATCATGGCGGCAGCCGGGTTGGCGAACTCGATGATACCGTTCTCGTCGAGGCCGTAGATGCCCTCACTGATGGAGTTGAGAATGCGGGTCTGATCACTCTGAAGCTCACGGTTGCGAGCCTGCAGCTCCCGCTCAAGCCGAATCACCCGGGCGTGAGTCTTGACCCGTGCAATGACTTCAAGGGACTGGAACGGTTTGGAAATGTAGTCAGCGCCGCCGAGGGCAAACCCTTTCACCTTGGCCTGCAGGTCGTCCAGCGCAGACAGGAACACCACGGCGATATCGGCAGTCTCCGGTTCGGCCTTGAGGCGTTCGCACACCTCATAGCCGTCCATTTCCGGCATCATGATGTCCAGCAGGATGACTTCGGGGTGGTGCCGGTGGGCAAGGTCCAGCGCTTTCTCGCCTTCATTGGCGATCAGCAACCGGTAGCCTTTGTCTTTCAGGGTCTCGTAAAGGACTTTCAGGTTCTGTGGATTATCATCCACAAGCAGAACCGTGACCTCCGAGTTCTCGCTGACGGTTTCGGTCATAGATACAGGGCCGGTTAAAAACGTCATCGTATGATGGCGGTCCCGACCGCATTAGTCGATAAGGTCCTTTACGGACAGCACCATGCGCACCAGATGCGCCAGGGAATGGGTGCCCATCTTGTGCATGACCCGGGACCGGTGGATCTCGACGGTACGCTGGCTGATCTCCAGTTCAATGGCAATCACCTTGTTGGCCTGGCCGGCGATCATCCGGTCCATGATTTCCCGCTCGCGGGGGGTCAGGCTTTTCACCCGGCGAACAATCTCCTGTTTTTCATCGAGGGATTTGCGCTGGTCCAGATCCTGGACCAGGGCCGCCTCGATTTTCTCCAGCAGCGCCTCTTCCCGATAAGGCTTCTGGATAAAATCCACCGCGCCTTCTTTCATGGCATCGACGGCCATCGGCACGTCACCGTGACCGGTGACGAAAATGATGGGCAGTATGGAGTGTTTGTCGTTCAGCTTTTTCTGCAGCTCCATGCCGTCCATGCCCGGCATACGGATATCCAGCACGATGCAGCCGGCCATCTTGTCCGAGTAGTCCTTCAGAAACGCGTTGGCGCTCTCGTAGGCCTTGACCGGTTTGCCGTCGGATTTCAGCAACAGTTCCAGTGAATCGCGGACGGCCTCATCGTCCTCTACCACATACACAGTCTGCTGGATATCAGTCATGGATCTGCAATCTCCTGTCCGTTTTGTTATCGGGGCGATCAGTGGATGGACGGATCTTTGTGATCGTCCCGGGCATGTTCCTGCCGTTCATGTTCCCGCATTTTTTCAAGCCGTTGCTGGATAATGCCAAAAACACTCTGCTTAGGGTACCTGCCTTTGTCATCGGCCTTGCCGGCTGGCTTGCCCAACAACAGTGTAATCGCCTCCTCCACCCTGGCAACCGGGTACACCGAGAAGGTGCCGGCCCGGGCAGCTGCAACCACTTCGCTGTCCAGCATCAGGTTCTGCACATTGGTCTGGGGGATGATGGCACCCTGACTGCCGGTCAGGCCGCCACGCAATTCGCAGGTGGCATAGAAGCCCTCGACCTTTTCGTTCACACCACCAATCGGCTGAACCTCGCCAAACTGGTTCACTGACCCGGTAATGGCCAGGTCCTGACGCACGGGAATGCCAGAGAGCGAGGAAATCAGCGCGCACAGCTCCGCGAGCGAGGCACTGTCGCCGTCCACTTCCCCGTAATTCTGTTCGAACGTGAGGCTGGCCGACAGGTGCATCGGGTCGTTCACCGCAAAATGCGACGCCAGCCAGGAACTCAGAATCATCACGCCTTTGGAGTGGATGTTGCCGCCAAGCTTTACGTCCCGCTCAATGTCGATCACGGCGCCGTCGCCGTAATAGCAGGTGGCGGTGACCCGGTTCGACAGACCAAACTCATAGCCGCCGGTGGACAGTACTGACAGCGCATTGACCTGTCCAACGCAGGTGCCGGTAGTGGAGACCAGAGTGGTGCCGTCGCGAATGCTGTCGTAAAACTGATCGCGGATACGGCTGCTGCGATACCGGGCGCTTTCCAGGGCACGCTCAACGTGGGTATCGGTGATCAGCCTGGCGCCGGCCTGGCGGGCCCAGAAATCGGACTCCCGCAGCAGATTGGCAATGTCGGCCGCATGCAGGGACAGCCGTTCCTGATGGTCCGCCATTCGGGCGCTGTGCTCGATGATGCGGGCAACCGCCTTGTTGGTGCAGTGCAACAGCTTTTTCTCCACCACCAGGCTGGCAATAAACTTCGCGTAGAGCAGCTGGCTGTCGGCGGTACGGTACATCTCATTCTCGAAATCCGCCGTGACCCGGAACAGCTCGGCGAACTCGGAATCGTATTCCTGCAGCAGCATCCAGGTTTCACGATCGCCGAACAACACGATCTTGACATCCAGGGGCACCACTTCCGGCTCAATGGAAATGGTGCCGGACAAGGTCAGTTCCCGCTCCAGGGAATTGATCTGGATGGACCGCGAGCGCAGCGCCCGTTTCAGGCCATCCCAGACAAACGGCTGCTCGAGCACCTTGATGGCGTCCATCAGCAAATAGCCGCCATTGGCCTTATGCAGGCTGCCGGGACGGATCAGGGAAAAGTCGGTAAATACGGTGCCTTTATAGGTAACGTTTTCCACGTAACCGAACAGGTTGTGGTAGGTGGGATTGTCCTCCACGATTACCGGCACTTCGTTGGTTTTCTGGTGCACCAGCAGATTGACCAGATACCGGCGGGGCATCTTGCGGTCCAGTGAGGCATAGGCAATCGCGGCCTGTTCGTCGTCTTCGTCCAGGAAAATATCAAGGTTATCGGCCAGGTCCGAACGCACGTTTTTCAGAAAGCCCACCACGTCCGGCAAGTCAGCGTATTTCTCCACCAGTTCGTCGATCTGGTGCCCGGAGATGCCTTCCAGAGTCTCCTGGTTCAGGGACTGCTGTTTGTCAGCGTACTCCTGTTCCCAATCCGCCAGCTTGCGCAGCGCCTGACGGAGCTTCTTTTCCAGTTTATTGATTGAGTCCTCAAATTTGTCCCGCTGCACGTCAGTCAGCGCCTGGAAACTCTCGGCGGTGTGGGGCTCATCGCCGTTCATGGCCACCAGACGGTAGCCCCCCGGCGTGGTCACCGTCAGGCTGACTTTCTTGCGCTTGGCCTGGTCAGCGACTTTCGCCAGTTCGTCTTCCTGTTTCCGGCCATACTCGTTTTTGAGTTGCTCAGCCCGTTCGAGGAAGCTGTCGCTGTCGAAGGTTTGGGGAATCACTTTCACCAGCCGGGACATCAGCTTGTCCATATCCTGTTTCAGCTGGGTTCCCATCCCCGCCGGCAGTTTCAGTAACCTCGGATTGCGGGGTTCTTCAAAATTGGCCACATAACACCAGTCGTGGCTTTGCTGGTCGGTATCCACGTGGTGTTCGAGGTAACGGAGCATCATGGTGCGTTTGCCAAGCCCGTTGCGGCCCACCGCGTACACGTTGTAGCCACCGTGGGGCATGGCCAGGGCAAACCGGACCGCTTCCTGGGCCCGGTTCTGGCCAACAATTTCCGCGAGGGGCTCCAGTTGCCGCGTAGTTTTGAAGGGCAACTCTTTCAGAACGCAGGCTTTGTACAGCTGGTGCAGTGGCAATGACTTCAAGATGGTTTCCTGTCAGATTCGGGGTTATTCACAAGATGTGGCTGGCATTGTAGTGGCTGGGGCCCGGGCTGTCGCGTGCCGTTCGCATTGCCAACCGGGTCACAGTTTTCAGCGTGATCATTTTTCAGCCAGCCATTCTGTTACTAAACTTTACAGCCCGGATGGAAGTCGGGACCAACAACAATGACAAGCTGTGTGATGGTGAAGCCTCTATGAGCAACTCTGATCGCCGCATCAAGGATCGGTTTCCGGCGTCCTGCCTGGGCGTCCGCCTCAGCGAACGCGGCTTTTTCCGCCGCGGCAAGCACCCGGTGTCGGTGACCTGCCTCGACCTTAACCGCTACGGAATGGCGGTGCTCTGCCCCCGCCCGGTGGATGGTGGCACCCGGCTGTTTCTAGACATCGAGGGCAAGTACATCAGCCAGCCCCGCGTGGCCGCCCGGGTTGTGGCCTGCCAGCCATTTCAGGCCGGGTATCGGGTCAGTCTTCAGTTCAGTTATTGCCGCAGTGAGCGGGGCTACTCGCGATCCGTGGATAACGCACTGTCCCGCATTGAGGGTTTTTACAACCGTTTCGCCAATTGACGCCGGCCTCCTGCCGGCTGACCAGGCTCAGTACAACCCGGCGTCCAGGCTGGCGGCAATAGTGAGCGCCAGTTCTCTGACCTTTTCCTCAAATGCCTCCGAGTAAGGCCCCCGGCAGATCACCGGTTCCTGAACCTGGCGCCAGCGCAGGCCCGTGGTGATAGTGTCGATGGCACGCCGGGTTCCGGTGCCATCGTGGCCGGCGCGGATGTAACAGGCGAAGGGCAGGCCCTGGGTTTTGTCCAGGCAGGGGTAGTAACAGCGATCAAACAAGTCTTTGGTGAGGCCGGCCATATAGCCGAGGTTTTCGGTGGTACCGAGGATCAGTGCGTCGCACTCGAAGATGTCTTCAGGCGTGGTATCTTGCGGCGCTTTGACGATGACATTGACCGCTTCAATATCCGGATCACGGGCGCCACTTTCTGCGGCCTCCCGTAACCGTCGGGTATTGGGCGACGGTGCATGAGCCACAATCAACAGTCGCTTCATGAACCGCCTCCCATCCCTCAGGCTTACAGCAATTCGCCGTTCGCTTCCGCCGGTTCTGCCGCTGCGGCTTCTTTCTTCACCGGCTTCGGCATCAGCTTGTCGCGCACTTTGGTTTCAATTTCGTTGGCGATGTCCAGATTCTCTTCCAGGAATTTGCAGGCATTCGCCTTGCCCTGGCCGATTTTGTCACCGTTATAGGCGTACCAGGCGCCGGACTTGTCAACAAACCCTTCCTTGACGCCCATATCCAGCACTTCGGCCATGTGGTAAATGCCTTTGCCGTACATGATCTGGAATTCGGCCTGTTTAAACGGCGGCGACACCTTGTTCTTGACCACCTTGACGCGGGTTTCGTTACCCACCACTTCGTCACCTTCCTTCACCGCACCGATACGGCGGATGTCGAGGCGCACCGAAGCATAGAACTTCAGGGCGTTACCACCAGTGGTGGTTTCCGGGCTTCCGAACATTACCCCGATCTTCATCCGGATCTGGTTGATGAAGATCATCAGACAGTTGGCGTGTTTGACGTTGCCGGTCAGCTTACGCAGCGCCTGGGACATCAGTCGGGCCTGAAGGCCAACGTGGCTGTCGCCCATTTCGCCTTCGATTTCCGCTTTCGGCGTCAGGGCCGCCACCGAATCGACGATGATGACGTCAACGGCGTTGGACCGCACCAGCATGTCGCAGATTTCCAGTGCCTGTTCGCCGGTGTCCGGCTGCGACACCAGCAGTTCATCCACATTCACGCCGAGCTTTTCCGCATACACCGGATCAAGCGCATGTTCGGCGTCCACAAATGCGCAGGTTTTGCCGGCTTTCTGTGCCTCGGCAATCACCTGCAGGGTCAGCGTTGTTTTACCGGAGCTTTCAGGACCATAGATTTCACAGATCCGGCCATAGGGCAGGCCGCCAATACCCAGCGCGACATCCAGGCCGAGAGAGCCGGTGGAAACCGCAGGAATGGCTTCACGGGGCTGGTCGCCCATTTTCATGACGGCGCCTTTGCCGAACTGGCGTTCGATCTGGCTCAGAGCGGCGCTGAGTGCTTTCTTGCGGTTGTCTTCCATTGTGCAAACCCTCAAACCTGTATATTTGAACAGTATTAAAACATAACGTCTGGCGAAGACCAACCCCTGATACGGAGAAAAGCGTCACAGGGTGTTGACGAACCCGGTCAGTTGCTCCAGAGCATACAGAACCGCCTGCCGGCGCACCGCGTCCCGATCGCCATCGAAACGCAGCACCTCAGCGCGGGTGTTGTCCGGGCCGGTGCCCCAGGCAAACCACACTGTGCCAACGGGTTTGGCGTCACTGCCGCCGCCAGGGCCTGCAACGCCGCTGGTGGCAACGGCGACATCCACACCCGCTACCCGAACGGCACCAGCAACCATCTGGCGGACCACAGGTTCACTCACCGCTCCGTATTGCGCCAGAGCATCCGCTGCCACGCCCAGAATCTTCCGTTTTGCGTCGTTGCTGTAGGTGACCAGACCCGCCATCACATAGGCTGAGGAGCCGGCCCGATCGGTCAAGACCTTGGCCAGCCAGCCACCGGTGCAGCTTTCGGCGGTGGCGAGGGTCAGACCCTTACGAATCAAGGCATCGCCCAGGGCATTACCCGCCTCTTCCAGTTGTCTGTCGGTGACCAGCATGTTGCGCACCCTCTTCGTCGTGCTTTCATTGACGCCTTCGTTTCAACCCGGGCGTTATTTTCTTACAATCCCGGCTTCCACCCAAACGATGAGCAACCGGACTAGTTCATGTCAGCCGCCCAGACCGATCTGCCCCAGCACACCCCGATGATGCAGCAATACCTTAGGATCAAGGGCGAGCACCCCAACGAGCTGGTGTTCTATCGCATGGGCGATTTCTACGAACTGTTCTACGACGACGCCAAAAAAGCGGCGGAATTTCTCGACATTACCCTGACCGCCAGGGGGCAGTCCGGCGGCAATCCGATTCCCATGGCCGGTGTGCCGTTTCACTCCGCTGAGGGTTACATTGCCCGGCTGGTTCGCTCGGGTCAATCCATCGCCATTTGCGAGCAGATTGGTGACCCGGCCACCAGCAAGGGGCCGGTGGAACGGCAGGTGGTGCGCATCGTCACCCCGGGCACTCTGAGCGACGAAGCCTTCCTTGAAGACCGGCGCGACAATCTGCTGGTGTCCATCTATAACCACAAAACCCGGTTTGGCTTTGCCTCGCTGGATATTTCCAGCGGCCGGTTTGCGGTGTCTGAGCTGGATAACACAGAGGCCCTGCAGGGTGAGCTGCAGCGGCTGCGCCCGGCGGAAATCCTGGTCAGCGAAGACTTTCCCTATGGCGATATCCTTGAAGGCTACACCGGCATTCGCCGGCAGGGCCCCTGGCTGTACGAGGCGGATTCCGCCCACCGGGTGCTGACCCAGCAGTTGCAGGTGCGTGACCTGACCGGGTTTGGCTGTGAAGACCTGCACCTGGCCATCTGCGCCGCCGGCTGCCTGCTTCAGTACGCCCGGGAAACCCAGCGCACTGCCCTGCCCCATATCCGCAAGCTGACCCGGGAACGCCGGGAAGACGCGGTGATTCTGGATGCCACCAGCCGCCGCAATCTGGAAATCGATACCAACCTGATGGGCGGCAGCCAGCACACCCTGGCCTGGGTGATGGACCGCACCGCCACCGCCATGGGCGCCCGTGAGCTGCGGCGCTGGCTGAATCGGCCCCTGCGTAATGTGGATGTGGTGCGTCAGCGCCAGCAAGCAGTGTCGGCCCTGCTGGACGGCTTCCATTACGAACCGGTGCATGACCTGCTCAAACGCGTGGGCGATATTGAGCGTATTTTGGCGCGGGTGGCCCTGCGCTCCGCCCGCCCCCGGGATCTGGCACGCCTGCGCGATGCCTTCCAGACCCTGCCCGAGCTGCAGGAAATCCTGAAACCGGTGAACTCACACCACATCGTCAAGCTGGCCACCACGGTGGGCGAGTATCCGGCACTGGCGGATCTGCTGAAGCGGGCGATTATCGAGAACCCGCCGGTGGTGATCCGCGAAGGCGGCGTGATTGCCGAAGGGTTTGATGCTGAACTGGACGAACTGCGCAACATCAGCGAGAACGCCGGTCAGTACCTGCTGGATGTGGAAACCCGCGAGAAAGAGCGTACCGGCCTGTCTACCTTGAAAGTTGGTTATAACCGGGTGCACGGCTATTACATTGAAATCAGCCGCGCCCAGGCCGACCAGGCGCCGGTTGACTACATCCGCCGCCAGACCCTGAAAAACGCCGAGCGGTTTATCACCCCGGAACTCAAGGAATTTGAAGACAAGGCCCTGAGCGCGAAAAGCCGTGCCCTGGCCCGGGAAAAAGGCCTGTATGACGATGTGCTTGAAGCCGTCGCAGAACAACTGGCCCCGCTGCAGGATGCCGCACAGGCACTGGCCGAGCTGGACGTGCTCAGCAACTTTGCCGAGCGGGCCATCAGCCTGCGCCTGAACGCGCCGGAATTTACCGAAACACCGGGCTTTGATGTGGAAGAAGGCCGCCATCCAGTGGTCGAACAACTGCTGGACGAACCCTTCGTACCCAACAACCTGCTGATGGACACCCAGCGCCGGATGCTGGTGATCACCGGCCCCAACATGGGCGGTAAGTCCACCTACATGCGCCAGGCCGCGTTAATTGCGCTGCTGGCCTACACCGGCAGTTTCGTGCCCGCCAACCGGGCGGTACTGGGGCCGGTAGACCGCATCTTTACCCGCATGGGCTCGTCTGACGACATTGCCGGTGGTCGCTCCACCTTTATGGTGGAAATGACTGAGACCGCCAACATCCTGCACAACGCCACCGAGCACAGCCTGGTGCTGATGGACGAAGTGGGCCGCGGCACCAGCACCTTCGACGGCCTGTCCCTGGCCTGGGCAACGGCTGAGCACCTGGCCCGCAACATCCGCTGTTACACCCTGTTCGCCACCCATTATTTTGAACTGACCCAACTGGCAGACGAACTGGAGCATGCGGTCAACGTGCACCTCACCGCCACCGAGCACGACGACAGCATTGTGTTCCTGCACAACGTGCACGACGGGCCCGCCAGCCAGAGCTACGGCCTTCAGGTCGCCAAACTGGCCGGCGTTCCCCAGGACGTGATTCGCCACGCCAAGGCCCAGCTTGCTCATCTGGAAGGCAGCGCCGGCCCAGCGGTTGCCGCGGCCGCCCCCGCCAAAGCCGCCACCAAGGTTCGGGAAGCTCAACCAGCCAGCGCTGTTTACCAGGGCGATATGTTTGCCACGCTGGAACCCAGCGCGGTGGAGGAGGCCCTGTCTGCCCTAGCGCTGGATGACCTGACGCCCCGGGATGCGCTGAACCAGCTTTACGAGCTCAAGGCTCTGCTGAAACGATAACAGGGCCGGCCTCAGGATAAATTAGCGGGCGTTCAGGCCAGATTTGATCTATGTAATAAGGTTATAGCAGGCGAACGCTTGCGGCCCGGGGAGGCGCTCCCTACAATATCGCGCACCAAATTATAACCGGGGCCACACAGCCGGCTCCTGATGAGATTGATCACCGCTACGAACCAGGGATTTGACTATGGCGTTTGTCGTTACCGATAACTGCATCAAGTGCAAATACACCGACTGTGTGGAAGTCTGCCCGGTAGACTGCTTCTATGAAGGCCCGAACTTCCTGGTCATCGACCCGGACGAGTGCATCGACTGCGCCCTGTGTGAGCCGGAATGCCCCGCCGAAGCGATTTTCTCCGAGGACGAGCTGCCGGAAGATCAGATCGCGTTCGTTGAGATCAACGCCGACCTGGCCGGTAAATGGCCGAACATCACCGAGAAGAAAGACCCGCTGCCGGACGCCGAAGAGTGGGACGGCAAGCCGGACAAACTGCAGTACCTGGAACGCTGATCGGTTATCCATCCTCATAGCTTTACATAACAAAAAGGGAAGCGTCGGCTTCCCTTTTTGTTGTCGGGACGTTTTTGTCGGGACGTTGGCTAATCGCCGCCCGAGAGGATCTTTCTTGCCGCTGCTGATCGGTAGAAAGGAGTCAGACGCCGGCGCACCAGGGCCTCAAGATAGCCTTCCTCGCGAAGCACGTCGATGACGGGAAGCGCATAGGCATCCAGCTCCGCTTCGATCAGGTCCCGGGTGACGCCGACATCGTTGAGCAAGTCCCGCACCGGGCGGTCGCCGTATTTGGCGAACAAATGCGCTACCACAACCTCGGCGCAGCCCTCAAAATAGGCGGTCTGCCGGAAGCTCAGCCAGAAGTCATAACCCAGCACGACGAATTCCTGCAGCTCCATATCGCCAAGCCCCTCACGCAGCTCGGCAATGGTTTTGTCTTCCACCGCCATCCAGGCGGCGGTGATGCTGTCCCGCAGCTCGTCATCGCTAAGGGCTTTCTGCAGGAACTGTTCGCTGCGAACGATCAGCCCCGGCAGGCTGTCCGCCAGCCAGGCCTTGATCCTCCGCTCGAAGGTTTCATCCAGCCCGGGTACCGCCTTGTTGGCCATTTTCTTGCCGAACTTCATCATCGAGCCAACCCCGGGCACCGACCGGGTGATCAGGTTGTCCTCGTAAAGATAATTCACCAGCCCGTGGTAGACCACATTGGATACCAGTTCCTGGTAGACCGGGTGCGCCATGAGCTCCCGAATCAACCGGTCGCGCTGGTGACGCAGTTCCAGCGCCTCCTCCAGAAAGGCACTGGCCTGCTGACGGGACAAAATATCGCCCAGCGGGGTCTGCGCCTGCACCGCCGCGCCCATCACCTTGGTGGCCATTTCCGCCGCCAGCTCCGGAATGCCGGCGGCCAGTTCCATGTTCATCACCACCCGGCGAATCACACCCATCACCCGGTCGGCGCTGGTCAAACGGTTCAGGGCTACCTGCTCGGACAACGCCAGCAGCTCATCCAGTTCCTGATGGATAAACCGGGTCAGTCTGGCTCCCTTTAATGCAGCCATTTCGTGTTTTATATGGGCTTCCAGCAGCGCGTCTGCCAGCTCCGGGGTCGCTTGCGGCATGAACCTGTCGTCCTTTTTCGGCAACCAAGTGTTGAATAGAGCCCGCAGGCTATCACGGAAACGCGGCGGGCGCGGCCAGAGCTTGAGGAAAGGCGGCGGGATGGTTACTGAAAGTCACTGAATTCATGGGGTTCGGCTGCCAACGCCAGGCAGATGCTGCCGGGGCCCACATAGATGGCACTGGTGATGCCCATCTGGGACAACAGCAGCTCAACGCCGTTTTTCTCGCAGGCGTCCCGCAGGCGATTGAGCCCGGGCAAATCCTCGATTTCGGTCCAGCTGAGCCCGCAGGACAGACTGACATAGGGCGTGAGCAGGCCCGCTTCCACCCGGGCGGTGGCGTAGTTCATGACTTTATCCACGGCGTCATCAAAGTGGCGGGTTTTGGTCACCGGCTTGCCATCCACCCCGGTGCCGAAGATGACCGGGGTAATGTTCAGCGCTTTACCCAGAAAGGCGGCAAAGGCTGACACGCTTTTGTCGCCCCGGCGCCGTGCGCGCTCACGGATATAGTGAAGGTCCCGGGGGATAACACAGGTGTAGATTTTGTCGGTGAAGGATTCCACTTCATGGCGCAGGGCGTTCTTGTTGACGTTCTCGTTGATCAGTTTGAGCGTATGGGCGGCCAGCAAACCCTGGCCGGCGAAAATCTGTTTGCTGTCGATCACCCGCATGGAAAACTTGCCATCCCGGCCCGCGGCCTTGCGTGCCCCCTCATAGTGAGACATCACCGAGTTCATCGCTTCGGTCGCGTTCTGGTAGATCAGGCTGCGGGTTTTGGTGACTGTCTCGCAGATGGCTACGTCAAACTGGGTGACAATTTTTTCGATGAACAGATCGTGGATCTGCCGGGCCGAGAAGGCTTCGGTTTCGGCCTGATGCCCCCTGCCGAGCAGGCCACTTTGGTAGAACTCCTGGGTACGCACCGGGTCGTGGGTGTCAATGTAGGTCTGGCCATCGATGATGGCAGTCACCGGCAGCACAAACAGATCGTGTTTGCGGGCAAATTCATAGGGAAGGTCACAGGCGGAATCAACGATGAGGCCTACGCGCATGCTGGCTGTCTCCGGGTTCGGGCGGCTTCTCAAGCGGTGCTTCAGCCGGAAGTGCCCTTTTTTATGCTTGCTTTAAGTTCCCTCAGTCTTGCACAACCTGTCGAAAATTTCAGCCCATGAACCCGGATTCTGCTTATCTGGGCGGCCCGGACGGGCCGCCCAGATAAGCCGACGCAACTATTTCAAGGCTTTGGCCTGATCCCGCAGCACAAACTTCTGGATTTTGCCCGTGGAGGTCTTGGGCAACTCCGAGAACACCACCGTTTTGGGCACCTTGAAGCGCGCCAGATGTTCCTTGCAGAAGTTGATGATGTCCTCCTCGGTCACGTCCCCGGCACTGGGTTTGAGGGTGACAAACGCACAGGGGGTTTCGCCCCACTTTGCATCCGGGCGGGCAACCACGGCGGCTTCCAGCACCGCCGGATGGCGATACAGGGCATCTTCCACTTCGATAGTGGAGATGTTCTCGCCACCGGAAATAATGATGTCTTTCAGGCGATCCTTGATTTCCATGTAACCGTCCTCGTGCCACACCGCCAGGTCACCGGTATGGAACCAGCCACCCCGGAAGGCTTCTTCCGTGGCTTTCGGATTCTTCAGATAACCTTTCATTACGGTGTTGCCGCGCAGGAAAATCTCGCCCATGGTTTTGCCATCTTTTGGCACCGGCTTCATGGTGGCCGGGTCAGCCACCATGGTGCCGGCCAGGGTGTGATAACGAACGCCCTGGCGTGCCTTGATACGGGCCCGGTCCTGGAGCGGTTGTTCGTCCCACTCAGATTTCCACGCGCAGACGGTCACCGGGCCGTAGACCTCCGTCAGGCCGTAGACGTGGGTGATTTTGATACCCATCTCTTCGACAGCACCAATCACCTGGGCGGGCGGCGCGGCGCCGGCGGTCATGGATTTCACCTCGTGATCAATACCTGCCCTGGCTTCCGGTGAGGCGTTCAGCAGCGCATTCAGCACAATCGGCGCACCGCACATGTGGGTGACCTGGTGCTCACGGATCAACTGCAGGATTTTTTCCGGGTCCACTTTCCGCAGGCACACATGGGTGCCTGCCATGGCCGTGATGGTCCAGGGGAAGCACCAGCCATTGCAGTGGAACATCGGCAGGGTCCACAGGTACACCGGGTGCATATCCATGGACCACACGGTCTGATTGCCCAGGGCGTTCAGGTAAGCACCCCGGTGGTGGTACACCACACCCTTGGGGTTGCCCGTGGTGCCCGAGGTGTAGTTGAGTGAGATGGCGTCCCACTCATCGTCCGGGAAGAACCACGCGAACTGCGGGTCGCCCTCTGACAGGAAAGCCTCGTAATCCAGATCGCTGACTTGCTGGCCCTCGCCGTACTCCGGGTCGTCCACATCAATAATCAGAGGCTTCGTCGTGAGCTTGCTGACCGCATCGTGAATGACCTGGCCAAACTCGCGGTCGGCGATCACCACTTTTGCCTCCCCGTGCTCCAGCATGAATGCGATGGCGTCGGCATCAAGGCGCACGTTCAGAGCATTCAGCACGGCTCCGATCATCGGCACCCCGAAATGGCATTCCAGCATCGCCGGGATGTTGGGCAGCATGGCCGCCACGGTGTCGCCCTTGCCGATGCCCCGGCCCGCCAGCGCGCTGGCCAGCCGACGACAACGTTCGTAGGTTTGCGCCCAGGTACGGCGCTGGCTGCCATGAATGACGGCCGGGTAGTCCGGGTACACGCTGGCCGTGCGTTCGATGAAATCAATGGGGGACTGCACGGCGTGGTTGGCCGCCGTGGGCTGCAGATCCGTATCAAAGATGGACGTCATGTGCCTGGTCCTCTGGTTATTGGTGTTATACCGACACTGAACCAACGGCAGGCAGAAACGTCAACTCCGACCTTGGTCGACCTGCGCTATGGACCGGGCGACTGCGCCACCTCATGGGCCAGCGCCCCAAGCCGTATCACTGCTTTCTCGATCCGCTCGGTCCAGGGGTTGCCGCCGTTCAATCGCAGACAATTGTCGAATTTGTTGCTGGTGGAGAACATCAGCCCCGGTGCCACATTGATACTCTCCAGCCTTGCCCGGCGGTAGACTTCCGTGCCGGACACACCCTCGGGCAGTTGCACCCAGAGCACGAACCCGCCCTGGGGGCGGCTGACGGCTGTGCCGTCCGGAAACGACCGGGCGACCGCCGAGCG
This sequence comes from Marinobacter sp., assembly GCA_035705335.1. Taxonomy (GTDB): domain Bacteria; phylum Pseudomonadota; class Gammaproteobacteria; order Pseudomonadales; family Oleiphilaceae; genus Marinobacter. The sequence goes on from DASSWD010000175.1 coordinate 14,115, forward strand.
CAACCGCCCGACGGCTTCGCGATAATGCTGGCGGGCAGCGCGCAGGTAGCGGTCGTACCCGCCCTGCTCCAGAAAGTGCGCCACCGCCAGCTGTGGAATGGTGGAAGTCGCCAGGTTGGAAAAGTACTTTTCCTGCCGGGCGCTGGCCATGTGCCGGCCCGGAATCATCCAGCCCAGCCGCAGCCCCGGTGATATGGTCTTGGAGAACGAACTGCAGTAGATCACGCCATCTGCCCGATCAAAGGCCTTGGCGGGTTTCGGGCGCTCGCCGGTGTGGTACAGATCGCCGTAGATGTCGTCTTCAATCAGCGGTACGTTTGCCGCGGCCAGCATGGATACCAACTGCTGTTTGCGTACGTCAGGCATGCGCGCACCCATGGGGTTGCTGTGATTAGTGACCACCACGCAGGCTTTCAACGGCCATTGTTCCAGTGCCAGTTGCAAACCCTCGAGGCTGAGGCCGTCGGACGGATGGGTGGGGATTTCGATCACGCGCAGGCCAACCACATCCAGCGCCTGAAGAATGCCCGGAAACGATGGCGACTCAACCGCAACGATGTCACCCGGGCGGGTCACTGCGCGCAAGGCCAGAATGATGGCCTCCTGGGCGCCGTTGGTAACCAGGACGTCATCTGGCGAAATGGGAACACCCACCGTCGCCATGCGCTGGGCGATCTGACGGCGGAAACACTCCTTGCCAGGAAACGCATAGTCCAAAGTTTCCAGGCCACGCCGGGCGGCCCAGAGCGTGCTCTGCTGAATCTGGCGCAGGGGCAGATAATCCGGGTGCGGTATCGCGGTCGCCAGGGGCACCATGCGCTTCTGCTCGTCGGCGCACAGGTCCAGCGTCATTTCACGTGCCGACACCGGCAACGGTTTGCTGCGTTGCTCGGCCATACTGGGTTCGGGAATGTCAGACGCCGGCAGTCGCACGAAATAGCCGCTACGTTCCCGGGCGACCAGGAAACCGCGAGCTTCGAGGGTCTGGTGGGCCTGCAGCACCGTAGAGATACTGACGCTGAACTGCCGCGACAACGCCCGAACGCCGGGCAGCCGCTCGCCTTCCCGGTACACGCCGTCCTGAATCAGGGTTTGAAGCTGATCTGCGACCTGATTGTAAAGAACACCCATGATCTTGCCCTCTCGTCGCCAAATAGCCCGTTCTGAAGTGGCTATCGCGTCCGCCCCGTCTGGAACACGCCTTCACGCTCATTCCACCAGAATCGCCAGCCGAAAGGGCAGTACAGATCGCGTGTTTTCTGAGCAGCACAGATACACCCAGCAGGCATCTGTACCGATTCAATATCAATTTAACTGAATCTGTTATGAAACAGCCACCCGCCGGAGAATGGAACCCACACCCACGAAGACGGAGTTTCATCATGGCCACACACGCTGCACGCTCAGACCGCATCACCCGGCATACCCGCCAGGATCTGTTCGGGTTCTCCCATCCGGCTCACCGACACGCCAGCCAATCCCTGCCAGCTACCGCGATCGCCATCCGTCAGCTGTGGATCATGGGCCTGCACATTCGTGAGCCGAACCCAGGGCACTGGGTGGTGCGCGGCAGCGCACCGCTGCCGGAAGTTCATCTGTACAGCGAGCAGGAGGTGCAGCACTTCGCCACCTGCAATGCCGTACACTATTCGCCAGCGCATCGGGCAGAAACCACTGGCGCAACCGCTTTTGACACCATCAAGGAGACCGCATGAATACTCCGATCTACCAGGTTGACGCTTTCACCAGCGAACTGTTCCGCGGCAATCCGGCAGCGGTGATGCCGCTGGAAAACTGGCTGCCAGACAGCCAACTGCAGGTCATTGCCCTGGAAAACCACCTGTCCGAAACCGCGTTTCTGGTGCCGCTGACCGACGGCAGCGCCGATTACCACATCCGCTGGTTCACCCCGGCGGTCGAGGTGCCCCTGTGCGGCCATGCCACCCTGGCCTCGGCGTGGGTGGTGTTCAACAAGCTGGGGTGGGCGCGGGAATCGGTTCGTTTCCAGTCCAAAAGCGGACCGCTGGCCGTCACCCGACTGGACGATGGCTGGCTTGAACTGGACTTCCCGAACCTGCCATTTGAGCGCAGAGATACTCCCCGACAGGTGCTGGACGCCCTGCCCGGCGCGCCCGCTCAGGCGTTCTACGTGCCCAACGACACCAACTACATGCTAGTGCTGGATGCGCAGGCCGATGTGGAGGCCGCACAGCCGGATATCCGCACGCTCGGCACCCTGGGCAATCAGGGCCTGATTATCACGGCGCCCGGGGATGACTGTGATTTCGTCAGCCGTTACTTTGCCCCAGGTGCGGGCATCGACGAAGACCCGGTGACCGGCTCGATCCACAGCGTACTGCTGCCCTACTGGGCGGAGCGGCTGGGTCGTCATAGCCTGAACGCCCGCCAGTTGTCGGCTCGGGGCGGCGAATTGCGCTGCGAATTACGGGGTGACCGGGTGGCCATCGCCGGGCAGGTCGCGTTTTACATGGAAGGCTCCGTTTACCTGCCCTGACACTGATATACTGCCCGCCGTTTTCTCCGGCAGGTATCAGGCGGGCAACAGGCATGGCAGGCAACTCTTCCCAGTATGACGTGATCATCATCGGTGCCGGTGCTGCCGGCCTGATGTGCGCCGCCACCGCCGGCTATCGCGGCCGGCGGGTACTGGTAGTGGATCACGCCAACAAACCGGGCAAGAAAATCCTGATGTCCGGCGGCGGGCGCTGCAATTTCACCAATCTGAACAGCACCCCCGCCAACTTTCTGTCCGACAACCCCCATTACTGCATTTCCGCGCTCAAGCGGTACACGCCCCAGAATTTCCTGGAACTGGTGGAGCGCCACGGCGTCGAGTGGGAAGAGAAAGCGCCCGGCCAGCTGTTCTGCCGGACCAGCGCCAGGGACATCCTCAACGTGTTGCTGACCGAGTGCGAATGGGCCGGCGCGGAGATCCGCCTGAACACCACGGTCCAGAGCGTTGAGCGCCGCCGCGGCGGCTATACCCTGACCACGTCCGGCGGCCGCCTGAGCTGTGAATCCCTGATTGTCGCCTGCGGCGGCCTGTCCATCCCCACCATGGGTGCCACCGGCTTTGGTTACGAGCTTGCCCGCCAGTTCGGGCTGACGGTTCTGCCCACCCGCGCCGGGTTGGTGCCGTTTACCCTGCACCCGGAGCTGAAAGCGCAACTGGCGCCGTTATCCGGCGTCAGTTGCCCGGTAGACGCCCACTGCGAACAGCAGCACTTCCGCGAACCCATGCTGGTCACCCACCGCGGGCTGAGTGGCCCGGCCATGCTTCAGGTATCCAGTTTCTGGCAGCCGGGGCAGCCTGTGCATATCAACCTGTTGCCGTCACAGGCCGTGCACGATGACCTGGCCCGACTGCGTTTGGAAAAGCCCCAGTCCACGGTGGCCCAGTATCTGGCACAGCACCTGCCCAAACGCTTCGCCCAGGCGTTCAGCGAACTGCACGGCTGGGACCGCCCCCTGCAAACCTGCCGCAACGCGGATCTGGACACCATCGCCCACACCCTGACCGACTGGACAGTGCAACCAGCGGGTACCGAGGGTTACCGAACAGCTGAGGTTACCCTCGGTGGTGTGGATACCCGCCAGCTGTCATCAAAAACCATGGCCGTGCTGGATCAGCCGGATCTGTACTTCATCGGGGAAGTGGTGGATGTCACGGGCCATCTCGGGGGGCATAATTTTCAGTGGGCCTGGGCGTCAGCGGTGGCAGCGGGTCAGGTGGCCTGACTTGGCCTAGACTAGGGTTATTTCTCGAACGGTGTTTTTACTTCTGATACGGACGCCCGGGAGCAGAAAGCCGGCGAGCGCATCGCGGGCATTCGAACGTTTGCCCTGATCGGACTGCTGGGCGGTATCTCGGCGGTATTGGCGGAAGCTGTCTCTGCCTGGGTGTTCCCGGTATTGTTGCTGGGCGTGGTTGCCATGGGGGGTTGTGGCCTACAGTCAGCGGCTGGCACATATCCGCAATTTCAGCATTACCGGCCTGGTGGGTATGGTTCTGACCTTCTGCTTTAGCGCCCTCGCAGTTGCGGTGGACCCGGTCATAGCGGCCGCCGGCGCGGTGGTCACCGCCATCATCCTCGACAGTAAAGCGGAAATTCATGGCTGGGTGCAGAAGCTCCAGTCCCATGAGCTGGATGCCGCACTGAAACTGCTGCTGATCTCGGTGGTGATGCTGCCCCTGTTGCCCAATGCCCCTATGGGTCCCGGGGGCGTTCTGAACCCCAGGGAGATCTGGTGGATGGTGGTGATGATCGCCTCGATTTCCTTCATCGGCTATTTCGCCATCCGGGTTGCCGGCCCCCGTAAAGGCATCCTGTTTACCAGCCTGTTTGCGGGGCTCAGCTCGTCTACGGCACTCACCCTCCATTTCGCCCGCCTGTCTGGCCCGGCGCTGTACCTGTGGCGCGTCCACTCCCGGCAGTTCCAGGTTACCCAGCCGAACCTGTCACAGAACCCCCTGGACCTCTCGTCCGCGCTGTCTTTCGGGGCACTGCTGACGTTGATTCTGCTGCTGGGGCAGTTTCTGGAAGACGGGTTCGGGAGTGCCGGCGTTTACGCTCTGGCGGCGGCTTCCGGCGTGGCGGATGTGGATGCCATCACCCTGTCGCTGGCCCGGTTATCCAACGATGGGCTGGCCGCCGACACGGCGGTTCTGGCGATTGTACTGGCCGCCACCGTCAACAATCTGGCGAAAACCGGCATAGCCTGGACTCTGGGCAACCGACAGACCGGCCTGTTGGTCGCCGGGCCGATGGTGTTGTCCCTGAGCGCCGGTTTGCTGATTGCCTGGCTGCAATGAGTCGCTAGCCGGCTCTGCGGAAGGTCAGGTTGAACCGGTAAGGACCGGTCAGGGGGTGTTCGCCCGCTTTCAGGGTCAAGACGCCATGATAATTCAGCCGTGCCGGTCCGCCCCAGACCACTACGTCTCCATGGTCCAGCGGAATCCGCTGCGGCCGGTCAGAGCGCCTCAACCCACCAAACTGAAAGACCACCGGCAACCCCAGGGATACCGACACAATCGGCCAGTCATAACTGGCCTCATCCCGGTCCTGGTGCAGGCCCATTCTGGCACCCCGCTGATAGCGGTTGATCAGGCAGGCATCCGGCTCAAAGCCGGGGAATCCGCTGGCAGCCGCGGCGTTCCGGGCCAGCTCCAGGAAAGCCGTCGGCATTGCCGGCCAGGGTTGGCCGGACTCGGGATCGGTGCTCTGGTACCGGTAGCCCTTGCGGTCCGTCACCCAGCCCAGTGGCCCGCAGCAGGTCATCGCTGCCGACATGGCGTGGCCGCCCGGTGTGATCATGTGCCGGAAAGGTGCCGTCGATTCTACGCTACAGATACCGGCCAGCAGATCATCCGCCCGGGCACAGGCGATCTGGCGCAATACCGTCAATCCATCCAGGATTCGCTCATAGTGCGGATCCGGAGCCCTCTCCTCGAACAAATCCTGCATGGCCGCCCCCCTTGCAACTGCCTCAAATTTTTCAACTCAAGAAAACCAACCACTGTCGAAAAACGATACGTACCGGGCACCGTAGCGATTCACTCGGCCCAAACTGAAAGGATATCCATGAATCCCGGACACAAAACCCGTATATTCTACGTGCTCAACCGAACGTTTAAGGATGTCTGAATGCTGTTTGCAATTGTGATTGGTGGTCTGATCGGCTATGCCTTCGGTCGCTTTCCCGGCTTTCTGATCGGTGCCGCCATCGGCGCCTTCCTGCTGAACCGGGCCAAGAAGAAGATCCTGCGCAAGATTCAGGGGTTGCAGGTCGGCTTTATCGAATCGGTATTCGCGGTGATGGGCGCCCTGAGTAAAGCCGACGGTGTGGTGACCCGGGACGAGATTCAGGTGGCCGAGGCCATGTTTGCCCGTCTCCGCCTGAACGAAACCCAGCGCGAGGCCGCCAGAGCCGCGTTCAACCGTGGCAAGTCGCCGGATTTTGACCTCGACGCCGAACTCAGTCGGTTCATGCAGGCCACCGGTCGCCAGCCCGCGTTTTTACAGATGTTCCTTCAGGTGCAGGTCTCGGCCGTCGCCGCTGACGGACAGGTACATCCGGCCGAGCACGAGATGCTGCTGCGAATCGCCCGCGGGCTGGGTTTGCCTGAGAGTCAAGTGGATCAACTTGAGGCCATGCTGCGGGGCGCCCATGCCGGGCAAACCGGCGCCGGGCGCCAGTACGCCAGCGGCCAGCAGCTTGACGACGCTTACAAGGTACTGGGGGTTGAGCCGTCCGTGTCAGACGCCGAACTGAAGAAGGCCTACCGCAGGCTGATGAGCGAAAACCACCCGGACAAACTGGCCGGGCGCGGCCTGCCGGAAAGCATGCGGGACATGGCGGAACAGCGGACCCGGGAAATCAGCCACGCCTACGATGTGGTCAAATCGGCGCGCCAGCAAGCCTCGTGAGGCGCTGAAGCGGCTGACCGTATTTCCTGTGACACGGAGACAACCTTGAGCACAGCCATGCGTGACAGTGAATTCCTCATTGCCCACCACAAAGCCCTGATGGAACTGAGCCACAACATCGGCTTTATCGAGATGCCCCGGGCGCGGAAACTCGCCGCGCTCACGGGGCTCTGTGCCCAAGTGCTGGGTGTTAAGCGGGTCAGCGTCTGGCTGTTTCCACCCGAGCGTGACTGAATCACCTGCGAGTGGCTGCATCAGGCGACGCCGTCCGCGGGCACGGAAGCTTCCGGCCAACCGGCCAACATCGATCTGTTCCGTTCCGACCATCCCGAGTACTTTCAAGCCATAACGGACGAGCGAGTGATTGCGGTTGATGATGCCCGTAACGATCCCCGTACCCGCTCATTTGACCGGGATTACCTGTCCATTGAAAACGTCCACGCCATGCTGGATGCGCCGATCTTCGATGGTGGACGCCTGAGCGGAGTGATCTGGCCGGTAAGGATTTTCTGGCCCGCATCGGCGGGGACGAGTTTGCCCTCGTGATCCGGAACTATACCCTGCCTGACTTTCTGGACGAGGTAACGCGGGAAATACAGGACCGCATCCGCCAGCCCATCAAGGTGTCAGGCCAGAATCTGAACGTCAGCGCCAGTATGGGCATTTGCCACTTCCCCGGCGATTGTGCGGAACCTGAGGAACTCTGCGGGGCGCAGAAGCGGCGAGGAAGCGCTGGTGCGCTGGCAACACCCGCAACGTGGCTGGCTATCGCCCATCGATTTCCTGGACGTAGCCCGAAGTGCCGGCCTGATGGTGGAACTGGGTGCCTGCGTGATCGAGCGGGTGTGCCAACACTGGCGGGCCGCAAAAGACCGGGGCGTTCACCTGCCTACCATTTCGGTGAATCTCTCGTCGGAACAGGTACTTGTGCCATCGCTGCCAGCATCAATCCAGACCCTCTGCAGGCGCTATGGCATGCCGGTCAGCTCGCTACAGTTCGAAGTCACAGAAGACTCCATTCAGGGTGACGTCTCTACCATCAGTGACGTGCTCCAGGCACTGGTGGAATCCGGTGCCGAGCTGGCCATCGACGATTTTGGTACCGGTTATTCCTCGCTTTCCAGGCTCAAGACCCTGCCTTTTTCGCGCATCAAGATCGATAGGTCCTTTATCCACAACCTGCCGGATGACGAAAACGACTGCGCCATCACGTTGTCGATCATTGGCCTGGCACGGGGCCTCGGGCTATCCGTGGTCGCCGAAGGCGTGGAAGAGGAGGCCCACGAGCGCTGGCTGATCGACAAGGGTTGCGACTATCTGCAGGGCTACCGCTACAGCAAACCCCTCCCCTTTGATGAGCTGCTGGCCCGCTATTTCAGCCAGTGATCCAGTGGCACTGGCTCTGGAAATATCGACAGTACCTGCACAAAGCTGTTTTCAGGTGGCGCACTGATGGTCAGAGACTGCCCCGTGACCGGGTGAGGAAATGCCAGGCTCACCGCCGCGAGCATCAGCCGCCCCTGCCCGAACCGCTCGGCAAAGTAACGATTGTGTCGACCACGACCGTGATTGGCATCGCCAATGATCGGATGGTTGATGTGCTTCATGTGCCGGCGTAACTGGTGTTTGCGACCGGTTCTGGGGCTCAGCTCCACGAGGCTGTAACGGCTGGACGGGTAGCGCTCAATGGCAACCGGGATTTCAGTAGTCGCCAACCGCCGGAACAGGGTTAACGCTTCACGAACCGGCTGTTCCTGACCTTTCAGCCGCCGGTCTTCCGGCTCTTCCCGCAACGGGTGGTCCACCACGCCCTGCTCTGGTGCCCAGCCGCGTACCAGCGCCAGATAGGTTTTCTGGACCTGCCCCGCCATCATCGAATGCCCAAGCGCCCGCGCCGTCGCCGGATCACGGGCAAACAGCAGCACGCCGGATGTCGGCCGGTCCAGCCGGTGCACCGGATACACATGCCCGCCATCGTTCAGCGCCCGGGCATACTGCAACGCAAACTCGGTTTCGTGCCGGTCGATGGGGCTGCGATGCACAAGCAATCCCGCGGGCTTGTGGACAGCGAGCAGGTGTTGGTCCCGGTAAAGCTCGGTTAATGGGTTCATTTCGGGTCGAACCTCACACCGTCCTCAAGCCCGCCGCAAGCGCCGGCCGAGACGCCGAATACGCTCACCGGCACGATCCCCCAGCACCAGCAGAGCCGGTGTCAACAACAGGGTCAGCACGGTGGCAAACGCCAGGCCGCCGGCGATGGCGCTCGAGAGCTGGGTCCACCATTGCGTGGAAGGCGCACCGAGGCCCAGGGAGGGCTCCAGCAGGTTGACATTGACGCCCATCACCATGGGCATCAGACCTAAAATCGTGGTGATGGCGGTCAGCAGCACCGGGCGCAAACGAAGACAACCGGTCTCCAGCGCAGCCTCCATAACAGCCATGCCCTCCTTCCTGAGCTGGTTGAAGGTGTCAATCAGGATGATGTTGTTGTTCACCACGATGCCCGCCAGGGCAATGATGCCCATGCCCACCATCACAATGCCGAACGACTGCCCGTTCAGCAGCAGTCCCAGCAGAACGCCCGCGGTGGAAAGCACAATGGCAGACAGAATCAGGAACGTCTGGTACAGGGAGTTGAACTGGGTGACCAGAATCAGCAACATCAGCCCGATGGCCACGAGAAACGCGGTTGCCAGGAAGCTGGAGGCCTGTTGCTGGTCCTCGTTTTCTCCGGCGAAGCGAATCGTAACGCCATCGGGCGGTTCCGGCATCTCCGCCTGCAAGGAGCGCAGCAGTTCATCCACCCGTCGACCCGGTTCGAGGTCTGATTTCACCGTGATCGTGCGCTGGCCGTCCACCCGAACGATGTTGCCGATCTTTTGCCCCGGCTCCAGGGTCACAAACTGGGACAGGGGCACCTGGCCCCGGGGGGTGTTGATCGTCTGGCGCTCCAGGTGATCCAGCTCGCGCCAGTTGTTGGGCACGCGCACCGCGATATCGACTTCGTCGCGGGCACCTTCCGGCCGGTAAGTGGCCAGGATCAGGCCATTGGTGACCAGGCGCACCGCACTGCCGATGCTCAGAACGTCGGTACCGAAACGGGCAGCGGCCTCCCGGTCGACTTTCAGGCGCCACTCGATACCCGGCAGGCTGCGGTCATCTTCGATGTCCACAAAACCGCCCAGCCGGCGCATGGCGCTCTCGATCTCGTCCACGTAGGCGTTCAGCTGACTGCTGTCCAGACTGCTGACTTTCAGCTCAATGGGCTTACCCCCGGCCGGGCCACCTTCCTGTTTGCGGAAATCCAGCTGAATGCCGGGAATGTCCTCGGTGCGGGCCCGGAAGTCCGCCAGAATCTCGGTGGCACTGCGCCGTTCGTACCAGTCGGTGAACTGGAACTGAATCGTGCCGATCACATCCGGCGCCATCTGGTTGCCCGTGCTGATCATCGACCGGGCATACAGTGCCCGCACTTCCGGCATGTTCTGCAGGCGGGCCTCTACTTCACGCACAATGGCATCCCGTTCCCATACCGACAGATCACCCCGGGCACGGATCTGAACCTGGGCAGAATCCGGCTCCACACTGGGGAAGAACTCCACCCCGTGGTTGAATTTCCCGTAGGCGGCATAAATCACCGCAATCACCACCAGTGCGCCGGCCAGCGTCAGCCCCGGGCGGCGGAGCAGTGCCGCCAGAGTTGACCGATACCCCGCCAGCAGGCGGCCGCCATCGCTGGTTTGCCGGCTGCGCTTGCCACCGCTGACACCTCCCAGAACCGGCAGGAAGATCAGCGCCATGGCCAGCGAGGCAGTCAGACAGATCAACACCGTGATCGGCAGAAATTTCATGAACTCGCCCACCACACCCGGCCAGAACAGCAGGGGCACGAACACCGCCAGCGTGGTGGCCGTGGAGGCAATCACTGGCCATGCCATCCGCGAGGCGGCATCGACCCAGGCGGTTTTCACGGGCTGGCCCTCACTGAGGTTCCGGTCCGCCAGTTCTGAGACCACAATCGCGCCGTCCACCAGCATGCCGGCGACAAGAATGAGGCTGAACAGCACCACGACGTTCATGGTCAGCCCCATACTCCAGATCACCAGAATACCGGTCAGGAACGCTCCGGGAATGGTCAGGCCCACCAGCAGCGCCGAACGCGGCCCCATGGTGGCGATGATCACAATGATTACCAGCACAATGGCGGTGAGTACGTTATTGAGCAGGTCCGAGAGCATGTCCTTGACTTCCCCGGACTGGTCCATGATGTACCGGATATCCAGGGTGTCCGGCAATTTTGGGCGGGCCTCGTCGACGAGCGCCTGCACCTGCTCAATGGTTTCGATGATATTCGCGCCGGCGCGCTTGGACACCTCCAGTACCAGAGCGGGCTCGCCATTGATGCGGGCAAAGCCGGTTGGGTCTTTGAAGGTCCGCTGCAGCATGGCGACGTCACCAAAGGTCACCACGGTGTCACCGTCGACCTTGACCGGCATTGCCATCACATCTTCGATGTTCTCGATCACACCCGGCACTTTCAGCGCCATCCGGCCGGCACCGGTATCCAGGGAGCCTGCGGCCACCAGTTGGTTGTTGCGGGTTACCAGGGTTGCCAACTGGTCAAAATCAATGCCGTAGCTCTCCAGCACCTGCGGGTCGACCACGATTTCCAGCAGGTCTTCCCGGTCGCCACCGATCTCCACTTCCAGCACTTCGGGGATGGCCTCAATGGCATCCTGCAGGCGTCGGGCGATGGTTATCAGCTCACGCTCCGCCAGCGGACCGGACAAGCCAATCGACAACACCGGGAACAGGGACACGTTCACTTCACTGACCCGGGGTTCGTCCGCTTCCTGGGGCAGTTTGCTACGAGCGGTATCGACTTTCTCACGCACCTCCTGCAACGCCAGGTCCGGGTCAAACCCGGCATCGAACTCCAGCATCACCGAGGCAAAGCCTTCAGAGGCCGTACCCTTCATTTCCTTGACGCCCTCAAGGGCCCGCAGTTCCTGTTCCAGGGGCCGCACCAGCAAGCGTTCGGCATCTTCCGGGCTGATGCCCTCCAGGGTGACCGACACGTAGATCATCGGGATGGTGACGTCCGGGTTCGATTCCTTGGGAATCGCCTGGTACGCCGCCATGCCAGCAATCAGCAGGAACACAAAGGTCAGAAGCGTGGTGCGGCTGCGATCCATGGCCGCAGCAATCAGCGTTCTCATGGCTTCAGCCCCGCTGGTCTGACTGGTCGACCGGTATCACGGTCTCGCCTTCGGCCACAAACCCCGCGCCCCGGGTGATCAGGCGAATATCATCCGGCAGCCCGGATACCCAGGCGCCGTCGTTAGTTACGCTGAGCAGTCTCACGGTCTGGAACACCACCCGGTCCTGTTCATCGACAAACTTCACACCGGGGCGGCCGTCATCGTTGAGGCTCAGGTAAGCGGGCGAAATGAACACCGCCGGCTGCTCAGGCAGGCGGATGTTCAGGGTGGCGGAACCTCCGGCTACGTGTTTCTCGTCCGGATTATCCACCTCCACTTCCACCGCGAAGGTACGGGTTTCGGTGTCGGCGGCGCTGGCGACGAAACTCACCACGCCGGAGAGCTGACTGCCATCCAGCAGATCCACAAGCACCGACTGGCCGGGCCGAACCCGCGACACTTGCTGCTGCGGAATCTGCCCCCGAGCCTTTAGCCGATCCACCTGAACCAACTGAAACAGGGCCGTACCCACCTGCACCAGCGAGCCTTCCTCGACCGCTCGCTGGTTTATCACACCGCTAAACGGAGCCTTGGGTGTCAGGTGGCTCAGCGCAAGGTCCGCGGCTGCCAGTTCGGCGCGGGCACCGGCCAGTTCGCTTTTCAGGCGCAGGATCTCATTCTGGGCGGTCAGGTTGCTCGAACGCAGGCGCTGCGCGGCCGAAAGGTCAGCTTCAAGTTGCCGGACCCGTGACCTCCAGCGCTCAGCTTCCGCGTCCCGGCCGTCGATGGACAGGGTGAGTAAGGTCTGCCCGGCCAGCACCCGTTCGCCCAGCCCAACCTCGATGGATTCCACGATGCCCGATTGGCGCGCGCTGACGATCACAGACGTCCAGGGCTGAAGTTGGCCCTGCAGGCGCAACATGGGCTGATAGGTCTCGGCCTCGAGGCGTTCAACCTCAACCCGGGTGGGTTCCGGTTCCTGCGCCTGCGGCTCGGCAGGAGCCTCATCACGAGCAACTTTCACTTCCCCTGTGAACATCCAGAGAGCCAGCACCACTACCACGGCAATGGACAGGCCCATCGATCCCCATTTTGCTTTTGTCATGAAATCACTCGCGACTGTGCGCCGGGCCTGCCGAAGCCTTTGAACGGGATTTTCGGGCAGTCGGGCATTTTTTGGTTGCAACCGGTTAAAAACGTGGGTTAGATTCTACACAGATTGTTTTTACGAAATCAGAGCAACGGTCGATTTAATGAATCTCAACGCAGTTATGGTCCTTGTGAAGCTGGTCCTGGTGGTCGTGGTACCGTCCGGGGGCTTTTGCGTGGATAAGCGGGTGAGATAGCGACAACCTGACAAAGACACCAGAAACCCCCGGCACCGAAAGGTCCCGGGGGTTTCTTTTTTGCGGCAATGAAAAAGGAAAACGACCATGAACGGCGCACAGCACATTCTTGAAGCGTTCCACCGCCACCAGATCACCACCGTGTTCGGCTACCCCGGCGGCTGCATCATGCCGCTCTATGATGCCCTGGTGGACGATGTCGGCGTGGAGCACGTGCTGTGCCGCCACGAACAAGCCTGCGCCCTGGCCGCCGACGGTTATGCCCGCGCCAGTGGCCGGCTGGGTGTGTGTATCGCCACCTCCGGCCCGGGCGCCACCAACCTGATCACCGGCGTTGCCAACGCCCACCGGGATTCCATCCCGATGTTGGTGATCACCGGCCAGGTCCCCTCCGGCCTGATTGGCACCGACGCCTTCCAGGAGACCGACGTACTGGGCATGACCCTGGGTATCGTCAAACACAGCTATCTGGTGGACGATGCCGATACCCTGCCGGCCATTCTGGAGGAAGCCATCCACCTGGCGACCAGCGGCCGGCCCGGCCCGGTGTGGATCGACATTCCGAAAGACCTGTTGCTGACCGACGTAGCAACGGCCCCGCGGCCAGCGGCCCGGCCGGAGAACACGGCCTGCCCGGACCTGAGCGATGCGCTGACCTTGCTGCGCAGTGCCCACAAGCCCCTGCTGTACAGTGGCGGCGGAGTCAGCCTGGCCCATGCCGAAGACAGCTTCCGGGCATTTGCCGAGCAGTCGAAGCTGCCCTCGGTGGTCACGCTCAAGGGCATTGGCAACCCGGGCAGGCACAACCCCTTCAATCTGGGCATGCTCGGCATGCACGGCTCCCGGGCCGCCAACAGGGCGGTGGACGAATGTGACCTGTTGCTGGTCATCGGCGCCCGCCTGGACGACCGGGCCACCGGCAAGCTGGACGGCTTCGCCCCGAACGCAACGCTGATTCACATCGACGCTGACAACGCCGAGATCAACAAATTGAGAATGGCTGATCTGGCCATTCGTGGCGACCTCAACGCCATTCTTAATGCCTTGACAGAGTCACTCAACGCCCAGCCCCTGTCGATTCCGGCCTGGCAGAAACAATGCCGCGCCTGGCACACCACCGGGGGATTCCACGCGGCGGACAACGAGGAGCCCCTGGCACCCATCACCGGCCCCGCCGTCATTCGCCAGCTGTCCCGGATTGCGCCCGAGGGCACCGTGATCGCCTGCGATGTGGGGCAGCACCAGATGTGGGTGGCCCAGCACTATGACTTCGACCACCCCCGCCATCACCTGACCAGCGGTGGCCTGGGCACCATGGGCTTCGGCTTACCCGCTGCCATCGGCGCCCAGTTTGCGGATCGCAGCAGCACGGTGATCAACGTCACCGGGGACGGTTCGTTCATGATGAACGCCCAGGAGTTGGCCACCATTCGCCGCTACAACCTGCCAGTGAAACTGATCGTGATGGACAACCAGTGCCTGGGCATGGTGCGCCAGCAGCAGGAGTTGTTCTACAACAATCGGGAAAGTCAGATTGATCTGGACGACAACCCGGACTTTGTAGCGATGGCCCGCGCCTTCGACATCCCGGCCCTGCACATTGAACGCACGGACCAGGTTCGCCGTGGTATCGAAACCATTCTCGCCTACGACGGCCCGATGCTGCTGCATGTGTCCATCAGCCGGGAAGAGAACGTATGGCCGATCGTCAAGCCCGGTGCCAGTAATCGAGAGATGATCGACGAAACCCAACGCACCACCAAAAAAGGCAAGGAGCAGGTTGCATGAGCTACCCGAACGATGCGTCAACACCCAGCTATCAGATTCACTGCCGGATGACTCAGGAGGCGGCCGCGCTGGAACGTCTGTGCCAGGTGGTGAGAGTTCGAGGGTTTCGGATCGCTGCGATGGCGGTGGAGTCTGACGGAGGTCACTTCGATATTGCGCTCAGGCTGGAGGGCAACCGGCCTATCGCTATGTTGCGGTCGCAGTTGGAGAAGTTGCACACAGTGACAAGCTGCGAAGAAAAAAAGCACATGCTGAAAGCGGTGCTAAACTCAGAGCATTAGTAGGCCTTTCGTGGGCTAACTCGTTAATAACGATAACAACGCCTGTCAGTCAGCTGAATGCTGTAAGCGAGTGAGCCCATGACTCTGAAGAACCGCCTTTTGATCACCCTGTTTATCGTTGGGATGGTGCCGGTCACCGTCATCTCAATGGTCAGTGTCAATCAAGCCAAACATGCCATCGAGCAGAAAGCTTTTGCTCATCTTCAGGCAACCAAAGCTCTGAAGAAGCAGTCGGTCGAACGCTACCTGGGCGTGATCAGTGACCAGATATCGTCCATGTCCCGGGCAGAGGGCACGATTCAGGCGTTGCGGGACTTTACCCGAGGATATTCCCGATACGCATCAGACTCGGCCCCGGCAGGCCAACCCTCAACCGCTTCCCTGGAGAACTACTACGCCCAGCATTTTCAGCCCGCCTACCGCGAGGCAACCCGTGGCCAAGACATTAATCTGCAACGTTTGTGGCAGCCACTGGATGACAACAGTGTTGCCCTCCAGGCGGCTTACCTGGCAAACAATCCTCACCCCCTCGGCGAAAAAGACAAGTTACAAGCATCACCCTCCGGGCACCCCTACGACAGGGCGCACATCCAGTGGCATCCCTTTTACCAGGATTACCTCAAACGTTTTGGCTACTATGATATTTTCCTGATCAGCGCCGATGGCGGAAACATTGTCTATTCCGTGTTCAAAGAAATCGACTACGCAACGTCACTCGAGAGTGGCCCCTACTCGGAAAGCGGACTTGCCTTGGCCTACCGAAAGGCCATGGAGCTCTCACCGGACAGCGCGCCAGCGCTGATCGATTTCTCTGCATACCTGCCATCCTATGATGCGCCGGCCGGTTTCCTGTCACTGATATGACCAACCAGATTGCCAGCGCGACGGAACAACAATCCACCGCAGCAGAACAGGTTACCTTGAGCATTTCTTCAATCGCAGCAATGTGTGCAGAGACTGAGTCAGCCATCACCCAGATTGCCCAGGCGAGCGACGAACTGTCTAAACTGGCTGAGACGATGCAACAGAGTGTTGCTGCGTTCAGAACGGTGTAAGCACGCTGATCAGCAACCTCCCCCTGACGTACCATCAGCCAAGGGGAGGACGAGGACACCCGATACTTACCAGGCCTTGTAAGGCAGAAACTTCCCGTTCATGGTGACCACCACACAGTCGCCCTTCGGATTTTCTTCCTTCCAGCTGCCGAGGCACAGAAACTGCAATGCAAACGCCACGTTCGCAGACAGCAGAAGCATCAGCAGCCGGTCGTCCTGCTTACAGGAAAACGCCCAGATACACAGCAACAGCGACAACAGCCCGAAAAACTGACCCGCCCAGAAAGCGAAGTCCGCCATCAGAGAACCTCAATGGCGACCGCTGTGGCCTCACCACCGCCGATACACAACGACGCAACGCCCCGCTTCAGGCCACGCTGCTTCAGCGCGTGGATCAGCGTCACGATAATACGCGAGCCGGACGACCCGATCGGATGCCCTAGCGCGCAGGCGCCACCGTGCACGTTCACCTTCTCTGCTGGCAGTTTCAGCGCGTTCATCGCCGCCAGAGTGACCAC
>DASSWD010000176.1:0-3340 GCA_035705335.1 Marinobacter sp.
CCGGGATTTCGATGGCTGCATGAGTCATTTGGAACCAATTGGCGGATGACGGAGATGCAAGCAGTGATTGGTCGGCTTCAGATTCAGCGTATGGCGCACTGGCAGTCCGCGCGGCTGAGTAACGCACAGCAAATCTGGGCGACAGCCAGAGAAATGCCGGGCCTGCGTGTACCCATCATGCCGGAGACTATTGGGCACGCTGCCTATAAATGCTACGTGTTTGTAGAAGTTGATGCGCTGGCGCCAGGCTGGGATCGGGATACTATTTTGGCAGCCATAGTAGAGCAGGGCGTGCCCTGCTTTTCTGGTTCCTGTTCCGAGGTCTATCTTGAAAAGGCGTTTGATGGTTCTGGTTACCGCCCGGAGAACCGGCTGCCAGTGGCAAAGGAATTAGGTGAAACCAGCCTGATGTTTCTTGTGCATCCAACCCTGACGGAGTCAGAGATGGCCAAGACCTGTTCGGTGTTGTCGGCGGTTATGACCAAGGCGGCACGAACTTCATGATCAAGGACGAAGCATGCTCAACACATTCCTGAATCTGCCGCGCGTTCACAAACGCCTGATTTCCGTTGCTTCGGATATGGTGGTGTTGTTCTTCGCCATCTGGGCCTCCTTCGCCCTGCGGCTGGAGCAGGAGCTCTGGATTCCCACCCGTGACCACATGCTGGTTGCAGCCGTTACCGTGGTCTTCACCATCGCTGTATTCATCCGCCTAGGGTTGTACCGCGCGGTGATCCGATATCTGGGCGATAAAGCGTTTCTCACCATCGTTTACGGTGTGTTCGCTTCAGCGCTTGCTCTGATTGTCATGGGTTACATGCTGCAGGTGCCGGTTCCGCGCTCGGTCCCGATTATTTACGGCGCGTTGGCTTTTCTGTTTGTTAGTGGTACGCGGCTGGGCGTGCGTTTATTGGTGAATCATCCGCACCAGCGCAATAAAGAAGCGGTGGCCATTGTGGGTGTGGGCGAGACGGCCATGGCTCTGGCGTCTGCGCTTCGCCAGGGTACGGAATACAAGCCGGTTCTGTTTGTGGCGTTTGAGCGTGCACAGCACAAATCCATGGTCGACGGCATTCCCGTGGTCAGCCTGGATAAAATCGCCAAGCACATTGTTAAGCACCGGGTGCGCCGGGTTCTGCTGGCCGTTGATGCGAGCGCGAGGATAGATCGGCGCCAGTTGCTGGCGCAACTTGAGGCCCTGGAAGTGCCGGTGCAGACCGTCCCGTCTATGTCGGAACTGGTCTCAGGCCAGGCTCGCATTAACGACATCCGGGATCTCGAGCTGGAAGACCTGCTGGGGCGGGAGCCGGTGCGGCCAGATGCCGCCGTGGTTGCGGCCACGCTGTATGGCAAATCAGTGATGGTCACCGGGGCCGGTGGCTCTATTGGCTCAGAACTATGCCGGCAGATCATTCGCCATAAACCCCGTGCTCTGATTCTGTTTGAGCAGAGCGAGTTCTCGCTGTACAAAATTGAGCGGGAGCTGGCCGCAATAAGCCAGATAGAGGGCCTGAACGTTCAGCTTCACCCGATTCTTGGCAGCGTGGTGCATCGTCGCCGGTGTGAGACCGTGATGAAGGCGTTTCAGGTTGAAACGGTATATCACGCGGCTGCTTACAAGCATGTCCCGCTCGTTGAGCACAACGTGATCGAAGGCGTTCAGAACAATGTGTTTGGCACGTTTCACGTTGCTGAAGCGGCCATTGCGGCGGGTGTTCACCGCTTTGTGCTGATCTCAACCGACAAGGCGGTGCGTCCAACGAATGTCATGGGCGCGAGTAAACGCCTGGCGGAATTGGTGCTGCAAGGCCTGGCAGAGCGGCAATCGAAGACGGTATTCTCCATGGTGCGATTCGGCAACGTGCTGGGCTCCTCTGGTTCGGTGGTGCCGCTGTTCCGTGACCAGATCCGTGATGGCGGCCCGGTCACGGTCACGCACCCGGACATCATTCGCTACTTCATGACCATTCCGGAAGCCAGCCAACTGGTGTTGCAAGCCGGCAGCATGGGGCAGGGTGGTGAAGTGTTTGTGCTGGACATGGGCGAGCCGGTCAAAATCGCCGATTTAGCCCGCAAGATGATTCATCTGATGGGTTTGACGGAGAAGACTGATGACCGACCAACGGGTGATATCGAGATCATTTATACCGGCCTTCGCCCTGGGGAAAAACTCTACGAAGAGTTATTGATTGGCGATAACCCCCAGGGCACTTCCCACCCGAGAATCATGATGGCCCGTGAGGTATCACTTCCTTGGGATGAAGTTGAAGAGCTGCTCTCCAGGCTGACCCGCGCCAGCCAGGCTTTTGATTGCCAGGCAATCATCGAGATTCTGCAACAGGCCCGAACCGGGTACGTGCCCAACAGTGATGTGGCCGATCTGGTTTGGTGTCATCATGATAAAGGTTTGGACGGCGGGCTTGGCGCCAAGGACAGTAAGGTTTTGAGGCTGAGCCATTAAAACGACTTTAACGGCTCAGAAATATCAGAATTTGACCCGGTGTTTCAAAGCCACCGCAACGCGGGATTTACAGAGTCTGGTGGCGAGCGGGGTGCTGCTGCCGTTGCAGAGCAAGGGGCGTTATGCGCGCTTGTTCAATCGGATTCGCCGGTTGGAAGCTCGCTTCGAAGCGCTCAGCGCGAAGCTGGAGCAAGGGTTTGCCGGGGTACCTCAGGACGAGGGGCTGCGGGAGATTGAGGAGGCGATCGCAAACGCCCGGTCTGAAAAATCGTAGGGGTTTGATCCAGGGATGGCTTCTCTCCGAGTATATTCTTGGCGAAATTCGCAGGGTGTTACCTCGGCTCGCTCATCGACACGGAATGACGGAGGCTGAGATTGATGACCTTGTCGACATACTCAGTTTCCTGGCGGAGATGGTCGAGCCTGCGCAACTGCCGGATGATGCCGTCAGAGATCGGAACGATACGCCCGTGTTGGGTACCCTCATAGCCGGCATTGATACCTTTCAGGTCGATTACCTGGTGACCGGCGATAAAGACTTGCTCGCCTTGTTGGACCCGTTCCCGGTATTAACGCCGTCGGACTTCTGGGCCTGGCATGGTGGGCTTTAAGTAGTGTGCAACAAGGATGTTGAGATGATTGAAATAACCCATCACGGCGCGGTTAGCGGCGTCACCGGCTCCTGCCACGAACTCACGGTGAACGGCCAGGGCATTCTGATTGACTGTGGCCTGTTCCAGGGCGAGGAGGCCAGCCAGGGCGCGTCGGCCACGGCGCTGGGCATTGATTTTCCGATTGAGCACATCCAGGCGCTGGTGGTCACCCATGTGCACATTGACCACGTCGGGCGCATACCTTACCTGTTGGCGGCAGGGTTTG
>DASSWD010000177.1:0-3784 GCA_035705335.1 Marinobacter sp.
CAGGCCCATGAGGACGGTTTTGTGGAGACCCTGTTCGGCCGCCGGCTGTACCTGCCCGAGATCAACGCCCGCAACAAGCAGATGCAGCAGGCCGCCGAGCGCACCGCGATCAACGCCCCGATGCAGGGAACCGCCGCCGACATCATCAAGCGAGCCATGGTGGAAGTGGACCACTGGCTGCGCGCTGAACACGCTGAGGTCGCCTGCATGACCATGCAGGTGCACGATGAATTGATCATCGAAGTGCGGGAATCGGCGGTGGATGCCATTAAGGAAGGCCTGGTCCAGCGCATGTCCGCCGCCGCCAGCCTGTATGTGCCTTTGGTGGTGGAAGCCGGTGTGGGAGACAACTGGGACCAGGCGCACTGATTCCCGGAAGCCTATCCCTGATGACCAGCCGGAAGGCCGGCCAGTCATCAGGGTGATGCAGTGTCAGAATGCCTTGCTGACCTGCAGGGCGGCGCTCCATGCGCTGAGGTCGTATTCCGCCTGATATCGCGCGGCGGTTGCCGGCTGTGTGGGATTGGTATGAGTGTACTCCCGGTCGTCCACGTCGGCATTGCCGGAGAACAGCAGGGTTCCAACGGCGGCGTCCACAGTCCAGCCACTCCGGGGGTCCTGCCATTGGGCGCCGAGAGCCAGCCAGTGCCGGTCTTCAGAGGGTATTCGGGCGGTCACAAAGTTTTCGTTCACCGGTGACTCATCCCAGGCGTAGCCTGCCTTGAAGGCCCACTGAGGCGTAGCCTGCCAGATACCGCCAAGGTTGAACTGCCAGGTGTTGTTCCACTTCTCGGTCACATGGCTGATATAGGGATACCCGGAAACCGACGACACCTCTCCCGGGCTCTGGCGGCGGCTGAGAATATCCAGTTCCTCGAAACGGCTCCATTTTGCATAGGTCGCGCCAGCCAGCAGGGTAAACGCGTCGTTGAACCGGTGGCGCAGGCCCAGTGTCGCGCTTTCCGGGATGGCCAGCGGAACCCGCACCTGCTCGGTCAGCGTTGTGGTCTGGCCTGGGGCACCACCCAAGACGGGAAAACTGGAAATCGTGGCATCGCCTTTGAGGTCAAGCTCGGTGCCGGTCTGCGCGGTCAGACCGACCTGGGTCATGTCTGAAATCTCGTACAGGAAGCCCACCCGAAAGGTGGCACCAATATCGTCACCTTCAACGTCAGCGTAGGGTTCATCCAGCGCGAGGGCCGCTGGTCCCGCAATACCGCTCAGATCCTGATACCGGGTCAGGCGGCCTTCGGCATAAATCAGATTGATCCCGGCCCCCATCGACAGGCCATTGCCGTTGCTGACCGAGATCGACGGCGTGAAGGCAATGGCGGTCAGTTCGGTTTTGTCGGCAAAGAAACGGCCGGCGAAGCCGTCGTCATAATCCGCTGCTAGCCCGTAAGGCGCGTGAATGCCGAAGCCCACATCGATCGTATCGCTGACTTCATGGGTCAGATAGAAATTGGGAAGCACCGCCGGATCTGCAATATCGCCACCGGCGGTGGCGGGTTGCACGGGAACCGCTGGATTCTGCCGGGTCACCGAAATGGTTTCCGGTCTGGCCTCCGCATCAATATCAAGCACTGCCGCACCGAAGGAAATATTGGTGCCGGATAACTGGCTCATGCCAGCGGGATTGAAGAACACTGTGGTGGCGTTCTCAGGGTTAGCGGCGGTACCCGCATTGGCCACGCCCATGGCGCTGGCGCTCTGCTCATTGAGGGAAAAGCCACCGGCCATAACCGTCGCAGGTGCGGCGACGGCGGCAAGGGAAGCAAAACGGATGGCGTTCACGAGTCTGTTGGCTTTGTTGTACATGGTATCTCCTTGATTGAACACACGCGGAGTATACGCAGCACAGCAATCGGGCCTCAAATGCCAAAACTAATAGTTCAGACCCGGAACTTTCTACGACTTTAGTCGTATTCAACGACAGTTTCAGTCGTCCTGGATCGACAACTTGTCCACCGTTGAAGACAGTGTGTCTGCGCCTCGGGCGTCAGCACCCAGCTTGATCATCAGGCGCAGGTCGTTGGCGGAGTCGGCGTGGGCCAGGGCATCTTCGTAAGTGATTGAGCCCTCGGCATAGAGCCGGTACAGCGCCTGGTCAAAGGTCTGCATGCCTGACTCATTGGACTTCGCCATCAGTTCCTTGAGCTTGTGCACCTCGCCCTTGCGGATCATGTCCGCCACCAGCGGTGTATTGATCAGCACCTCGATCACCGCCTTGCGGCCCTTGCCGTCGGGCGTTGGCACCAGTTGCTGCGCAACGATTGCCCGGAGATTGAGGGACAGGTCCATCCAGATCTGGTTGTGCTGTTCCGGCGGGAAAAACTGGATGATCCGGTCCAGCGCCTGGTTGGCGTTGTTGGCGTGCAGGGTCGCCAGGCACAGGTGGCCGGTTTCGGCGAACTGTACCGAGTATTCCATGGTCTGACGGGTACGCACCTCACCGATCAGGATGACATCCGGCGCCTGGCGCAGGGTGTTTTTCAGGGCCACTTCAAAGCTGTCGGTGTCGATGCCCACTTCCCGCTGGGTCACGATACAGCCCTGGTGCTGATGGACAAATTCAATCGGGTCTTCGATGGAGATGATGTGGCCGCGACTGTTGCGGTTGCGGTGGCCCAGCATGGCCGCCAGCGACGTCGATTTACCGGTACCGGTGGCACCCACGAACATGATCAGGCCCCGCTTGGTCATGGCCAGATCCTTGACGATCTCGGGCAGGGCCAGATCGTCAATCTGCGGGATTTTGACCTCAATCCGACGCAGCACCATGCCACACAGGTTGCGCTGGAAGAAAGCGCTTACCCGGAAACGACCAATACCCCGGGCGCTGATGGCAAAGTTGCACTCGTGGGTTTCCTCGAATTCGGCACGCTGTTTGTCGTTCATCGAGCCATACACAAACTCCCGCGTCTGCTCCGGCGTCAGGGCATTTTTGGTGACCGGCAGCACCTTCCCGTTCACTTTCATGCTCGGCGGCACCCCGGCAGTAATAAACAGGTCCGAACCGCCTTTTTCCACCATCAGCCGCAGCAATTTTTCGAATTCCATTTTCCTACCCAACGTTCAGTATCAGAAATTATCCGGCATTTTTGCCTTGGCTCGCGCCGCATCGCGGGAAATCAGTCCCTTCTGCAGCAACTTCTCCAGGCACTGGTCCAGGGTCTGCATACCCAGCGACCCTCCGGTCTGGATGGACGAGTACATCTGCGCAATCTTGTCTTCCCGGATCAGGTTCCGGATCGCGGCGGTACCAATCATGATTTCGTGGGCCGCGATCCGGCCGCCGCCCATTTTTTTCATCAGAGTCTGGGAAATAACCGCCTGCAGAGATTCCGACAGCATCGACCGCACCATGGACTTTTCTTCCGCCGGGAACACGTCCACCACCCGGTCAATGGTCTTGGCCGCCGAGGTGGTGTGCAGGGTGCCGAACACCAGGTGGCCGGTTTCCGCGGCGGTCAGCGCCAGGCGGATGGTTTCCAGGTCCCGGAGCTCGCCTACCAGGATGATGTCCGGGTCTTCCCGCAGCGCGGAGCGCAGAGCTTCGTTAAAGCCCAAAGTGTCCCGATGCACTTCCCGCTGGTTGACCAGACACTTTTTGGACTCGTGCACGAATTCGATCGGGTCTTCGATGGTGAGAACATGCTCATAGCGGGTGTCGTTGATATAGTCGATCATCGCCGCCAGGGTGGTCGACTTGCCCGAACCGGTCGGACCTGTCACCAGCACCAGCCCCCGGGGCACGGAGGACACATCCTTGAAAACCTGCCCC
>DASSWD010000178.1:0-2314 GCA_035705335.1 Marinobacter sp.
CGCCTCGAACGTGGTATTGGGGGAAGAGCAGCGCGCCGTCATCCGCAAACACCCGGAGCGCAGCATCCAGGCCCTGGAATCGGCGGGCATTACTAACCGGCTGTTACTGAAAATCATCGCCCAGCACCATGAGCAAGCCGACGGCAGCGGTTATCCCAATAGCCTGAGCGGCACCGAGATTGTGCCGGAGGCGGAAATCCTCGCCCTGGCGGAGCGCTACGTGGCGATGATCACCAAGCGTGCCTATCGCAAGCGCATGACCATCACCGAAGCCCGCAAGCTGATTGCCACCCTGGCCGACGGCAAGTTCCGCCCGGCCATTCCCAGGTCGCTGTTACAGGTACTCGGGCCCTATCCACCGGGCATGCTGGTGCGGCTGGACAACAACGAGTTGGGGGTAGTCACCCGCCGCGCCAACAACCGGGGCCGCGGGCCGTTTGTGCAGGCCATTTTCGGGCCCCGGGGCAACCGCTACAACGGCACCTTCGAGCGCGACACCAGCCTGCTGGAATTCAACATCCGTGGCCCCGAAGAGCCGGAGGAAATGCCTTCCATGGATTTCAGCCTGCTCTGGGGCTTTCGGAACTAGCGTCTTGCCTGACGATCAGCCACCCAGACCCAGCGCCTTGGCGTGGTGCCGCAGGTGATCGTCGATGAACGACGCAATGAAGAAATAACTATGGTCGTAGCCCCGGTGCATCCGCAGGTTGATGGGGTGGTGATGCTTCTCACAGGCCTCAACCAGCGCGTCCGGGTTTAGCTGGGTTTCGAGAAAGTCATCGGCGGTGCCCTGGTCCACCAGCAGTGGCAGCCGCTCAGGCGCATTGGCCATCAACAGGGTGGCATCCCACTCTGCCCAGGCGCTGCGATCTTCCCCCAGATACCCGGTAAACGCTTTCTCACCCCACGGGCAGTTAACGGGGTTGGTGATGGGCGCGAACGCCGACACCGACTGATACATCCCCGGGTTCTTCAGAGCGCAGATCAGTGCCCCGTGCCCGCCCATGGAATGGCCGCTGACGCTGCGTTTGCCGTTCAGCGGCAGCTGATCCTCCACCAGCTGGGGCAATTCTTTGGTGACGTAATCGTACATCCGGTAATGGGGCGCCCAGGGCTGTTGGGTAGCATTCACGTAGAAACCTGCGCCAGAGCCGAAGTCGTAGCTGTCGTCTTCACCCGGCAGGTTCACCCCCCGGGGGCTGGTGTCCGGGCAGACAATCGCCAGGCCCAGTTCTGCCGCCAGCTTCTGGGCACCGGCTTTCTGCATGAAGTTCTGGTCGGTGCAGGTCAGGCCGGACAGCCAGTACAGCACCGGCACCGCTGCCTCACCGCGCACCGCGGTGGGCGGCAGAAACACCGCAAACTCCATATCGCACGCCAGAGTGGCGGAGCGGTGGCGATAGCGGCGGTGCTCGCCGTTGAAACACAGATTGGTGGATAGCAGTTCCATAAGGTTCCTGTTCGGTTCATGGGTGGTTCAGGGACTCGTCAGCGTTCATTCTCCACATCGGCAAACCGGGGCTTCTCCAGATTGAACCCGGCCTTGGCCAGATTGGACAGGATAGCTGTACGCGTCACAATACCCACCAGTTTGCCCTGATCAACCACCGGATACACTTTGGGTTTCCCGGCACCCAGATTCTGGGCCAGATCCACCACCGACATATCAGGGCCGATGGTCAGTGGCTGCCGGAACATCACGTCGTCCACCACCGGATCCCCTTCGCCGTGATAGTTGCTGACCAGAAGGGCATGAATGCAATCCTGTTCGGACACGAAGCCCAGTACCCGCCGTTGATCGTCCACCACCGGCAGCCCGCTGACATGATTCTCCAGCAGCGCCCGGACCACCCGGGTCAGCGGCGTGCCACAGCGAATGGGCTCAATATGATTCCACAGGATTTCAGACACTTTCAGTGATTGCATGGTTCGGGTCCTCCGGGGTTCCTCTGCCTTTCCTTAAACATAGGCAACCCCCGGCAAAATGGAAACCGATCGGCCATCACGGTTTACATCATCAAATACTCGTCTAAACTCAACGGGTTATGCTCTAAAAGAGCGCTCTTAATCTGATCAAGCTGTCATCAATAGCGGGGATTCCATGGAAGCTATTTCCAATTTTATTAGCCAAATCAATGGACTGGTGTGGGGGCCTCCCATGCTGGTGATGATTCTGGGCGTTGGCCTGTTTCTGAGCATCGGCCTGAAACTGATGCCGATTCTGAAACTCGGCGCCGGTTTCCGCCTGATGTGGAACGGCCGCGCCCGGGGTGATGACGCCGAAGGCGAGATCCCACCATTCCAGGCGCTGATG
>DASSWD010000179.1:0-2231 GCA_035705335.1 Marinobacter sp.
TCCATTACCGGCGGCCACCGATAATCAAACCCCGGATCATGGCTGGGAAGACCCGGGCGCCCATTCTGGCGGTGTTCGCCTGAGCGGCTTGTGGCTCAATGCGGATATTGCCGCCTTTATCTGGCGCGGCTATAACCCCTCGGGCCATCTGGAATTCAGGCCCGGTGGCTTCGAGCGGCACTATGAACGCCTGACGACCGTCGGTGCTGGCTTGAGTGTTCCCGTTGGCCCTGCGGTACTGAAAGCCGAGCTAGCCGCAGAAGACGGCCTGGCCTGGACGCCCGTTGCCGGAAACCCGCCACAGACACAGGGCGCAATGCGTACGACCGAACGCCTGGCCTGGGCGCTGGGTGGCGACTTCACCCTACCCGCCAACAGCCGCCTGGTGCTCGAGATCAACACGCGTTATCTTCCGGACTATCAGCCAGCGATGACCGCCAACCTGGGTGATGAATACAGCCACCGCTGGGCCATTGGCTTCGAACACAGCACCTTCCGGGAGCGGCTCAAGCTCACGACGGCCATACTGGGCTTTGGGCTGGATGCCGATGCCGGGCAAGCACTTCGGCTGGGTGCCGACTGGATCATCAGCGATCAGTGGCGCTCCGAATTTGGCTGGGTCGGCTATCGCAGCGGCGATGCGCCGGCCCTGCAGGCGGCCGAAGACAGCGATCGGTTGTTCTGGCAAGTGGAGTGGCTGTTTTAACCCGGTTCTTCAGAAGATAGGCCAAAAGGGGAGCAAGATGCAGACAGCACAGTCAGACTCGGAAACAGATTCAGCCCATCACCGGCTACTGGAAGCCGGCAGGCACCTGTTTTTGCATCAGGATTATCAGCGCGTATCGATCCGGCGCATTGCCGACCGCGCCGGCGTTAACTCCGCGATGATCGCCTACTATTTCGGCGATAAAAGTGGGCTGTACCGGGCTGTGCTGCTCAGTTATCTGAACCCGGTAAAAGCGCATGTGCTGGAGAACTTGAAACAGTTCCCGGCCATGTCGTTCGGAGAGTTGTTTCGGTACTTTTACCGCTACGCGCCCCGTGAACTGATTCACATGGTGGTCAAAAGCGCCCTCTACGCGCCAGACTCACAACGCCAGTGGCTTATCGACACCATACTGCGGCCCGTGGTTCACCAGGTGGAACAACAACTCGACCACTCCCTGCCAGCCGGTAAGATACACCAGCCCGAGCAGGCAAGGCTGGTGCTGCAAAGCCTGCTCATCGCCCCGCTGTTGTTACAGCCGGTGCTCGAATCGGTCAGCCGTAAACCGATGGACGACGCCTATTTCGATGAACTGGGCGACTTCATTGGTACGCTGCTCGACCGGGCGTTTCAGCCAGCCAATCAGGACGCGTAATCGACCAGGGCAAAGCCCCATGACTACCACCGATCCGGTATCCGCCTTACACTGGGGGAAACACAACCGGAGGTTATTACCATGCCAGACATTACCGTATCCCTCACCCGATCCGGCGACACTGCCAGTGCGGCTCAGATTCGCGATCACCGGATTGTGATGGACCGCCCCAGCGAAAAAGGCGGCGAAAACGCCGGCCCGATGGGCGGCGAAGCCCTGCTGGCGGCTCTTGGCGGGTGTTTTATGTCGAACCTGGTGGCCGCGGCTCAGGCTCGGGACGTTGAGCTTGGCGACATTGACGTCAGCATCACCGGCACCCTGGCGGGCACGCCTCCGGTTTATGAGCGTATTGAGATGGTCGTAACCGGCGCTGCCAGCGTTAAGGCTCTGCCCAAACTGGTTACCATCGCCGAGCGCGGCTGCATTGTGGCGAATACGTTGAAGGCGGGCTTGGCGTTGTCGGTAGAGACGCAGCAGCGCTGAAAAAGTAGAAAGAATGCGTAAATTAAGCTGGTTGAAGCGAGATTGGGGGTGCTAGAGGGCACTCTAAAACCTCAAGAGAATCAAAGGCCTGGGTAGACTTGGCCCATTTGGCCGGTATAATGCGGGCTCTGTTCGAACACACCGCCCGGTGCGTTCAACGGGCCCTTAGCTCAGTTGGTTAGAGCATCCGACTCATAATCGGCAGGTCCTGGGTTCAAGTCCCGGAGGGCCCACCATTTTTAGACTCCTACCTTTGGGCATAGTTATTGCGGTCATAACCTGTCCATTTTGGACAACTTATAGTAGCAATTCGAGTTAATTTGTCCGCTGTACTGCAGGCGCTCACCGCCTCTCGTTCGTAATCATATCGATAAACCTCTGCCGAGT
>DASSWD010000180.1:0-5848 GCA_035705335.1 Marinobacter sp.
TCAGGAATATGAAGCCTTCAAGACATTCCTTCAGGATGCGTGCGGCATATTGCTGGGTGAAAACAAGCAGTATCTGGTGAAAAGCCGCCTGCGTCGTATTCTTGAAGACAATACATTGAATAGCCTGGGTGAGCTGCTGGAGCGCATGAAACGGTCGGGGCGCACCAGCCTGCGGGAAACCGTTATCGACGCGATGACGACCAACGAAACCCTGTGGTTCCGGGACAATCATCCGTTTCGGATTCTGCAGGAAAAACTGTTACCGGAGTTTGCTGACCAGAAATCTGTTCAGCCATTGAGAATATGGTCAGCGGCCTGTTCCACGGGCCAGGAACCGTACTCGATTGCCATGATTATCGAAGAGTTCCGGCGCCTTCGTCCAGGCAGGCTTCGGGACGTCAGGATTACCGCCACCGATATTTCCAAAAGCGTACTGGAAGTGGCCAGGCGAGGGGAATACGAGATGATCGCCATCGGCCGCGGTCTGTCACCTGAACGTCAGAAGCAGTTCTTTACCCCTTCTGCCAATGGCGGCTGGCAGATCAAGCCGCAACTCAAAACCATGGTGGAATTCAAGGAACTGAATCTGCTGGAGCGCTACATGCTCGGCAAGTTCCACATCATTATGTGCCGCAATGTGTTGATCTACTTCTCCGCCGATCTCAAGAAAGACATTCTTACCCGAATGCATGCGGCCTTGAGCCCGGGCGGTTATCTGGTTCTTGGCGCGTCGGAATCCCTCAACGGGCTGTCCCATCTATATGACATGGTTCAGTGCCACCCCGGCATCATCTACCGGAAAAAATAGGCTGTGGGCTGCCCCTCACAGATCCAGGGGCAGGTGGCCGGTTTTTACCCAGATCACCGTTTCCTGTTCGACGAATGGATAGTGCTGGCTAAGGTGCGGGCTGCGTAACCAGGTTCCTTCCGGGTAACGGCCATGCTCATCGCAGAATTCTCCGGACAGCACAAAAATCTCTTCACCGCCGAAATGCCGATGGGGCTGGAACACCTCGTTCGCAGGCCATTTCACCAGTGCCACATGTTCGTGCTGAAACTCATGGAGCGGCATCACCTGCAGGCCACCAATACCCGGTAGCCAGGGCGCAGTGTTGGTGTCGATGCGGACGGTGCGGGTGTCTTGTGGGTCAAACTGGTGGAGCTTGACCAGTAACACGCAACCCTCTTTGCTGAACGGTGCGTGGCCACTGCCGGGCGGGTTCCGCAGGTAGCTGCCCGCCGGGTAGTCCCCGGTTTCATCGGAAAACACCCCCTCCAGCACCAGGATTTCCTCGCCCAGCGGATGCTCGTGCCGTTTGAATGACGAGCCAGGTCCATAACGCACCACACTGGTGGCATGGCCGCGTTCCGCTTCTTCCCGGGCCAGGGGCTTGCGTTCTACTCCCGCCGCCGGGCTCGCCACCCAGGGCTGCGCATGGGTTCGAACCACGATCCGTTTTGAGAAATCCATGTTCAACATCGGTGTAACCTCTCATCAGATACGATTAGGTGAAATCTCTGCCTGAAGAATAGGCGATTCAAACAATTTTCGACGGCATGCCACAAAGGCAGTTGCCAAACGAATCCAAAACCATTAAAGTTTGCGCCCTTAAATGAGCGACGACATCGCTGATTTGAAACAGTTTATTGGGCCGGATCGTTCCGACCTACTGGAGAGGTGGCCGAGTGGCTGAAGGCGCACGCCTGGAAAGTGTGTATACGTTAATAGCGTATCGAGGGTTCGAATCCCTCTCTCTCCGCCAATACAAGACCCCAGCAATGCTGGGGTTTTTTATTTCTAGATCAGCCCGGCACTGCGCAGCACAAACACTCCAAACGTCACCGTGATACTGGCCAGCAAAGTGGTCATGGCAATGATATTGGCCGCCAGCCTGTCGTTGCCACCCAGCGCCTTGACCATGACAAAGCTCGCCGCCGCTGTCGGGCTGGCAAAGAACAGGAACATCAAGCCCAGTTCACGCGCCTCGAATCCAGCCAACCATGCCCCGAGCGTGCATAGAACCGGCAGCGAGACCATCTTCCAGGTGCTACTTCCCAGTGCCGTCCGGCTGTCTGAACGCAGGCTTTTCAGGGAAACGGTGGCGCCAATGCAGAGCAGGGCCAATGGCAGGGTAAGCGAGGCGAAGTAGTCGCCACTGGTCATCACCCACCCGGGCATTGTGACCTCGAAATAGGCGAACGGTATCGCCACTGCCACCCCAAGGATCAGCGGGTTTCTGATAATGTCCCGCGTAGCCGCGGTAACACTGATCCGGCTGTCAGAGTGATAGACCAGAAGCACAATCACGGAGAGCACGTTGTAACTGACAATCACCAGACCCAGCAGCAGCCCGCCGGCCGACAGTCCGTAATCGCCGTAAAGATTTGCTGCCAGGGCGAGGCCTACGATGCCGCAGTTACCGCGAAAGGCGCCCTGTACGTAAACGCCACGATCCGCCCTGGGCACTCGCAGGCGGGCCCATTGCCACACCAGGCCGTAGCTGGCCAATGTCGCAACCAGGAAGTAGCCGAGCATGCCAGGGTTCAGGGACACGTGGAGATCAGCCCGGATAATACTCATGAACACCAGGGTTGGCAGGGTGCCGCGAAATACCAACGCTGAGGCCGTCGTGACAAAGGCCTGGTCAACCCAGCCCACCCGACGAAGGCCAATTCCCATAAACACCATGGCAAAAACCGGCAGGGTGGTTTCCAGGGTCTGCAGGAAAATGTCCAAAAACGTTGCCACTGTATTCTCCCCGGATCAGAAGCGCTAAAAGGTAGGGCGAAAAGCGCAACAGTATACCGGTCAGTGCCTTGCCCGATACACTCAGACTCTTGTCGCACCGTTGTTACGCCTGTAGAACTGGTGCATCCGCGCCGGATCTGGTTTACTGTTCGTTACAGTGCGTTGCAGAACACACGCAAATCAAAATTGAAGCACAGGGACCTCCATGGCGACCGTTAACCCCTCTCAGGAAGAGTTGAAGAAAGTTCTGGAAGAAACGCCGAAGAATCATCCGGTAGTGATGCTGAATCTGCTGAGATTCCGTGACCGGGCCGAATATGTGGATGAATCCCTCGATTGCTCCGGCCGAGACGCCTACAAGCGCTACATGAGAGAGGCCGCCGAGTGTGTCCGTGCGGTCGGCGCTGAGGTGATCTGGTCAGGCCGCAGCGTTGGCTCCCTGATTGCGCCTCCGGATGAATCCTGGGACCAGGTACTGCTGGTTCGCTACCCCTCCATTGACGCCTTTCTTGCAATGATCGAGAGCTCGGAGTACCGCGGTGTGGTCAAGCATCGCACGGCCGCGCTGGAAGATTCACGGCTGGTGGCCAATGTAGAGGGCGGCCCCTGACGTGGTGGTTCGCGAGGCTGTCTTCCTCCGGGCGCGCATGCGTACACATTAGTGTCATAAAACGGGCGTAGCTTGCTTTGGGCCAGTGACCAGACCGGAGCCCTGTCATCCTGTTGACCGTTCGCGCCCGTATTCTTTTCTTTGCGGTCCTTTCCCTGGGTGCCGTGGCCGGATTGGCTGCGATGTCCTGGATTATCAAGCTGAAAGCTGAGACTACATCAAATACGCTGGTCCGGCACCAGCTTGAGCCTTCCTGGCTTTTGGTCGATCTTGAGCAGGACCATCGCCGGTTGCAGGATCTCGCTTTCAAGATCAAAGCCCAACTGATGCTCCGGGATGACATCCACGCTGAATTTGAAGCACTAAGCTCGGCTCTGGGAACGCATTGGGATGCCGTAGAGGCAGAGCCCGCGTTAGCAGACTGGGCTGCCGGGCACCAGGGTGACTTTGCCAAGGTCCAGGCGTTGATGGCCGATATGGCCTCTGGTATCGGTGAGAAAAGCTACTACCGTGTGGGGCAGGTGGTCGATTTCCAGTTGTTTTCCACGCTCGAACCAATGCTGGAGGCCATTCGCCTCAGGCAGCAGGTCAGCCGTGACGGCGTTACCCGCGGTGCCAACGAACTACTGCCTTTCCTGAGCGCTCAGCAGGGCTTTCTGCTGGCTGGAGCCGCAGTTTTTTTCGTGATGGTCGTCGTTATGGCATTGTGGTTGAGGCGTTCAGTGATCCTTCGCCTGCAGACCATGGAGCAGGAGCTGGTCGAGATGGAACGGCAAGCAGATCTGACCCGAACTCCCCGGTTGAGCGGCAAGGATGAAGTGGCAGGGGTTGCAGGAGCGCTGGAAGGGCTGGTGATCCGGTTTGAACGGTTTATTGCGGATATCCGTGCGGCCGCAAGCGGGCCTGGACGACCGTTCCGGGGCACTGGATAGTGGAGCCGAATCCTTGCGCCTTGCCTCAGACCAGACGCGCCAGCAAATCGCCGATGTGACGGAGGCCATGATAGCCATAGCGGACCAGGCCTCTCAGATAGAGTCTGCGACCGCCCTGACGGGCGAAACCATTCGTGACGCCGTGGATGCGAACCAGGAAGTCCAGGGCGGATTGCGCCAGAGTCAGCAGGGTGCTGATCATACGGTAGAGGTCATTGGCCGGATGTCAGTCTCGATCCGCGACCTGACCGATTCAACCGGTAAGATCGAACAGGTGATCGGCATCATTGCCGATATTGCGGAACAAACCAACCTGCTGGCCTTGAACGCGGCCATTGAAGCGGCTCGTGCAGGCGAGCATGGGCGTGGATTTGCCGTGGTGGCGGATGAGGTTCGCACGCTTTCTCGACGAACATCGGAATCTACCCGCAACATTCGCCAATGGGTGCAGGATCTGGTGGGCGGGGTTTTGATTCCCGTCACCAGGGCTTACCATAAGGACTTACTCAGGAGGCCCTGTGAATCACGATGCCACTCCAGAACCCGAAGCCGATCCCCGGGAAGCAAAATTTGTGGTGGACGCCGACCTCCTGACCCAGGATCAACTGGAAGGTCTGGCAGAAGAGTACTGCACCCGCTACCACGGATTGAACGACACCGAAAGCCCTCTGGCAGAGCGCGAGAGAGTACTGGCCGCGGTGCGCCGGCGAGAGCTGGTGGTCTGGTTTGACCCGGTGGAAAACACCGCCAGTCTGGGTATCCCTGCGTGAAGCCTATGCCGAAGGCGGATCAGACGGTACAATCACCGTGGATTCTAAGCGGACGGCGAGGTGCATGTTGATCAGGGTACTGGTTGTTGATGACCATGAGCTGGTGCGCTCCGGCATAACGCGTATGTTGGCGGACAATCCTGACATCGAAGTGATTGGCGAGGCAGAGTCGGGTGAAGATGCCATCGACTTCGTGCGGGACAAACGTCCCGATATCGTTCTGATGGACATCCGCATGCCCGGTATCGGTGGCCTGGAGGCTACACGTCGCATTCTCCGCATTGACGACTCCATCCGCATTATCGTCGTGACAGCCTGTGCCGACGATCCTTACCCGACCCGCGTCATGCAGAGCGGCGCCTCGGCCTACATTACCAAGGGCTCAGACATTCAGGAGATGGTGCGCGCCATTCGTAAGGCACATTCCGGTCAGCGCTATATCAGTCCTGAAATTGCGCAGAAAATGGCGCTCAAGCAGATCAGTGGCGATCGTGACGACGACGGCGAGCTGTCGCGTTTCGAGCGTTTGTCCGAACGTGAAATGCAGATTGCCATGATGGTGGTGGACTGCCAGAAAGTGCAGGACATCTCGGACAAACTGTGCCTCAGCCCCAAAACTGTCAACAGTTACCGGTACCGGATCTTTGAGAAGCTGGAGATCTCCAGCGACGTTGAACTGGCATTGATGGCGGTCAGACTCGGGTTGCTGGATGCCGACAAGGTCTGATCTCCCGGATTCCGACAGGGCGTTCGACCATCAGAACTTCCTGAAACAGCTCACTGAACG
>DASSWD010000181.1:0-10989 GCA_035705335.1 Marinobacter sp.
ACGCCGCGGCTACAAACGAGCCGCCGTAGCATTGGCCGCCAAGAATGCCCGGATTATCTGGGCGCTGTTGATGAACCAAACCGAGTTTAAAACCCAGCCTGTAGCAGGCTGATAACGGGCACCAACGACAGGCAGAACACGCCTGCCAGCCGAGTCTAGCAACGGCAAGCGATGACGGAACGGTCAGACCGAGAGTGATTGAACCTGTTAAGCCTTGCGGCTGATACAAGCCGACTAACGAATGAGGTCATCACTCACACGCATCATCATCCTGGCCCGGGCTGTAACGCCCACACAGAGGCCGAATGTAGAGCTGCAGTCTCAAACCGCTTCGGATTCAAATGGCGTTGCTTGACCGCAGGGGGAGTCCATGTAGTCCTGCTTATTACCTCCACACTTGCTCCTTTCACGCCAACACACGCACAACAGAACGACTGGGTAGTCGATGACGGATTCTGGTTCACCAACCAAAATTGGAGCCTCGGGTCTGTACCACAAGGCCTCATGTTCGAAAGGGTCAGCCTGGATGGTACGGCACGAATTGAAACCCTGGAGTTCGCGCGTTGGCGCGATCTTTATATCGGGCTTGAGCCCGGTAGTAACGGCGAACTGGTCGTTGATGGCGGGCCGATCACGGTTTTTGCGGATGGGGCATCAACCATCGTCGGGTCGAGCGGCAATGGTTCCGTAACGCTCGGTAATGCCAGTCTGAGAACCACTGATCTCGTTCTGGGTGAATTCGAGTCAGGCCGTGGTGTTGTGAACATTAAGGGAGGAACTTCACCGGGGCGATTGAGCGTGCGCAGCGGCTCAATCACCAGCGGAGCCGGCAGCGGTGTTATCAACTTTGACCATTCCGGAGAGTTTGAGTTTGTTAGTGCGCTCAATCTGAACCCTTACATATTCGAGGGCAACATTGCCATAAATCACCTGGACATCGGTTTAACCCGGCTTCAACTGTTGCAAAGTAATTTCAGCGGGGGCATCAACGTTCGGGCGGGAACACTGATTCTCTCTGGTGACCTGAACGCGTCTGCTGGTGATCTTGCGATCTCCTCGAGTGGGTCTAATCGGGAAGGGTATTTGAGAATTATAGACGGCGCCCGGATTGACACCCCGGGCGTCCTTGCGGTCGGTAACTCAACGTTCGGAGAACTGTCTGTCACCGACGGAAGTCAGGTATCCGTCAGCAGTGCTCAATTCGCGTTGGGCATCCCCGGGATGGCCAGGGTCGACCTCTCTGGAGTAGGCACAGAGCTAAGACTGACCGGCGCAGACCTTGCGGTTGGTGGCAACCTGGATTTTGGAGCGCGTGGCAATGCGCAGATGACCATTCGGGACGGGGCCAGTCTGATTCTGCTGAGAGAGGGTGCTACCGCGCTTTTCTCGCAGTTTCCGGGGAGCTCCTCCGATGTTGTGATCCGGGGTAATGGCTCGCGGTTTTCGAGTGGGGGTACCATCGTGTCGGGGGTCAATGGCGATGTTTCCATCACCGTTGAGCAAGGCGGCATGCTTGAGGCGGATGATGGTGCCGGCGTGATCGTTCTGGGCGACATTGGAGGCTCATCAGTCCTGCAGGTAGGCAACAACAGCGCGGCTGGCAAATTAAATGTTGGAACTATTGCATCGTTTCAGGTGGAGGGCGAGTCGACACTTCGCTTCAACCATACTGACGAGAACTTTACTCTGACTAACAGTCTTGGCGAGTCTATCGATCTGCAGGGGCCTGTCGATCTTCATCATACCGGGTCTGGCCAGACGGTTCTGTCGCAGGGTCTCTCTCACACTGGGGATACCCGGATTACCAATGGCAAACTCACGATCGACGGTGAGCTCGAGAACTCCCGGGTCGAAGTGGATGGGGCTGGTGTGCTTGGAGGTGCCGGCGATATCAATCACGGCGTCACGATTCAGAACGGCGGTGGCCTGTCACCGGGCAACTCATCAACCCGGTTGATGAGACTGGGTGAGCTGATACTGGACGACACGAGCGTGCTGAGTTTTGAGCTTGGATCGCCTGTCAGTGGCTCAGGAATGGGTTACGACCGGGTTGATATCGTCAGCGACCTGAATGGCTCCGGATCATCGGGCGAGTTGGTTCTGGACGGAATACTGAATATTTCGGATCTGGGTGGTTTCGGTGATCCCGCCAATTTTCCCGACCAGAGAAATTACCTGTTGATTGCCGGCAGCGAATCAATAACCGACAACGGCCTGGTTTTCGGTTCCGGGGTTCTGGCCGGGTTCAACTACGACGTCGTGGTTAACGATAACGTGTTTCTGACTGTGGACTATGACGGGCTTCAGTTCTGGGACGGCGATTCGACATTACCTGATAACGCTCAGAATGGAGGCGATGGCATATGGGGAGACGAAACCAACTGGACCGGGCGGGATGGTAATACCAACACAGCCTGGAGTGATTTGACGGCGGTCTTCGGTGGCGATGCAGGAAACGTCGAAGTCGACGGTGATCGTTTCGTATCAGGTGTGCAGTTCCAGACGGATGGGTATCGGTTGCTCGATCAGAACGGTGACGGGCAGCTTGTGCTTGCAGACGGGGCTGACACCGAGTTTCGGGTGAATTCCGATGCCCTGGCCCACATTGATGTACCCGTTGTTGGCGGCGGTCGCCTGATCAAAAGCGGGGACGGCGATCTGAGACTGCTCGCCAACAACGGCTACAAAGGGGGCACCCTGATCAGCGGTGGCAGCCTGATCGGAAGTGCCGTCAGTTTGGGCGGCAACATTCTGAACAATGCCAATCTGGTGCTCGACGAAAATCAGTTAGCCAACTTTGCCGGATCAATCGGCGGGAACGGTAGCCTGACGAAAACCGGCAGCGGTCGACTCGTGTTCGACACGCCCCAGACCTATCTTGGGGGCACCCTGGTGTCTGAGGGTGAGCTGGCAGTCAACACGGAGACCTTCCTGTCGTCACGACTGGCGATTGCTGGCGGTGCGACGCTCTCTGGAAATGGCTCTCTCAGGGCAGTAGAGTTGGCCGGAGGGACACTGGCGCCAGGCAATTCCATCGGTACGCTCAGTCTTGAAAACCTCTCTGGCCCCGGGCGCTATGAAGTGGAACTCAATGCGGCGGGCGAGTCTGATCTTGTCCGGATTGCGGACGTTGCAAATCTTGACGCCATTGAGCTGGCCCTGTTACCGCAATCGGGGCAATACGCTTTCGAAACCCGATACATCATTGTCGAAGCGGGCCAGGTTGAGGGGGAGTTCTCCAACGTCGATATTGCGACGCCGGATTTCGCCTTTTTGCTAGCGGAGCTCGATTACTTGTCGGACCGGGTTGAGCTGACGCTGACCAGAGATGACCTGTCATTGGCGCCGTTCGCCACCAATCCGAACGAGGACGCCGTTGCGGAAGCGCTCACGAGTGCCTATCAGGGCAGGCTCGCGGCGGACATTCAATCCCAACTGTTCAGCCTTGAAACGTCTCAGGTTGGTCCGGCCCTGGCGAGCTTGAGCGGTAACCAGCTCAGCCTTGCAAGTTCATTGTCTATGGGAGCGGCACACCGCTTTGCTGGAGTGGTCAATGACAGACTGTCGAAGATGGCTGCAAATCCTGGTTCCAGCGGGCAGTTCGACGTTACCTCCGCCTGGCAGGTTGCCAACGCGCTGCAAGCCGCAAATCTCACCTCGCTCTCCGGATTGACCTCCAGCGAGGCTGACCCATTAGTGGAGCAGGGTAGCGGTCTGTGGCTGACGCCATGGGCGGGTAAGGGCGAGATTGATGGGAGCGAAGGCGCTGCCGGTACGGACTATCATTACGGTGGTATCGCAGGCGGTTTTGACCATTGGATAAGCGACTCCACGCTTTTGGGCGCCGGCGTGACCTATCAGAATCTTGACGCCGACGAGATCTCGGTGGAGAGCCTCGCATTGTCCCTTTATGGGCAGCAGATGCTGGCGCCGTCGCTTTATCTTTCTGGTCAGATCGGCTGGGGACGGCACAGTTCAGACAGTGAGCGAGTGGTCAGAGTTGGCAGCGTCACGTCTGTTGCGGTGGCGGATTTTGGTGCGGACACCCGCAATGCTGGCCTGGAACTGGGCTACCGCTGGGCCGGGCTTGAATCCACGACTGTTACGCCCTTCGTCGGCGCTCAATACCTTCACCTGGATCGCGAGTCCTTCCGGGAACGCGGTTCGGGCGATGCTAATCTCCGGTTGGACAGCGAGCGCGAGGAATCAATGCTTTCGCGGGTTGGACTCGATACCTCAACCGAGTGGGAGTCGGATTCCGATCGCGTTTGGCGTCTCAATACCGAGTTGGCCTGGGCCCACGAGTTTGGTGACAACGTATCCAATGTCAATGCTGCTTTCTCGTCAGCACCTGAGTACCCATTCCGCGTGCGTGGCCCTGAACTGGATCAGGATCGCCTTCAGGCCGGGCTCGGAGTTGCTATGTGGTTATTTGATGGGAGCACTCTGCAACTCCGATACCGAGGCGAGATCGCATCAACCAACCAGGACCATGGCGCCTACGCCACAGTCCGGTTCGAGTGGTAGCCGGCCTTAGAGATTCGCGAGTTTCTGCCGCGCTTCTTCGCCAATCGGGCCACCGGCCTCGGCGGCGGTTGCGTAGTACCTGGCGGCTTCATTCGTTCTGCCCTGCTGGCGGGCTATGTCGCCCAGGCGCAGGTAGGCGATGGAGGTGGGCACAACCTGGTTAGCCCGCTCAAGGTGGCCTTGGGCCTTGTCGAGTTTGTTCATTGCCAGTGCATTGAGGCCGTTGTATAGCTGGTACTCGAACATTTCCGGATACAGTTCCACCGCCTTGTCAAAATCCTGCTGGGCTTTGATTCGCTGGTCCTGCTCCTGGTAGATACGGCCGCGCAGGGCGTAGAACATGGCCTCCCGCGGGGCCAGCTTGATGGCCTTATTGATGCTGGCCAGGGCCGCATCAAGATCTCCCTCGGACGCGAGTTTCAGGGCCTCGTCGTGGGCATCGTAGGCCGGCTGCAGCTCGCGGATCATAGCGGTTCGGCGTTGATAGACCTCCCGGCCACGGTAACCCCCGGCACCGATCTGCTGAACCAGCTCCTGATTTTCCTGCACTCGCTCGGCAGACGGTGGATGGGTGGCGAACAAACCTGTCACCCAGTTGCTGTCCTGGCCGCGCGCCTGGGAGAGTTCAAAAAAAAGCTCCTGCAACTCCACGGCGGCCTGGGGGTCATAGCCGGCCTCCTTCATATAGCGAATGCCGTAGGCGTCCGATTCCAGTTCGTCGCTCTGACTGTATTGGGCGAGCGCCAATTGCGCACCCAGCGCAGCACCACCCATCAACAGA
Source organism: Marinobacter sp. (assembly GCA_035705335.1). Lineage (GTDB taxonomy): Bacteria > Pseudomonadota > Gammaproteobacteria > Pseudomonadales > Oleiphilaceae > Marinobacter. The sequence continues at coordinate 5,309 of DASSWD010000181.1, forward strand.
CCTGCCCATTCGTTGTCAGAAAGCGCAAACCCAAGACCGGCTACACCTGCGCTGATCAGCATCGCCTGCTGCATGCGCTGAACACTGTGGCTGGCTGCTGCATGCACAATTTCATGACCCAGCACCGCAGCAAGCTGGGCTTCGTTGTCCAGTTCAATCAACAGACCTCTGTTGATTGCAATCTTGCCGCCGGGCAGGGCCCAGGCATTTGGAATACTGCTGTTGATGATAACGAATTCGTAGGGCAAGTCCGGGCGATCGCTCACAGCAGCCAGCTTTTGGCCCACGTCGCGAACGTAAACGGTCAGCTCCGGGTCAAGATAAAACTGCCCGCCCTGAGTTTGCTGGGTGGGTGTGTACTGTTCGGCACCCAGCGCCAGCTCTTCACTTTCTGAAATCAGTGATAGCTGCCGTTCTCCGGTAACCGGGTTAACCGAACAGCCCGCCAGGGCAAGCAACAGGAGTAGGGTGGTTATTAACCCAGGGATCCGTTGGCGCATTGTGCAGGGCTCCTTATCAGGGTGAATCCATTATTAATGTTATACCACAGTCCAGCGGTGTTCGCCTTGCCCAGGAAGCGCACAGATTTCAAGGGTGTAGGCAGCACCCGCAATAGCCGCTCTGGCTCCCCTCGGGTATTATTACCCACTATTCACATTGATCATGCCAACAGCGGACACCCTACTCATCGATGGCCAATTATTTCCTGGATTCACTGGCACTGCTCTGGTTCCTCGCCTGCTGGATGGGGTACACCTGGTACTCACGAAACCGCGCCAACACCCGCGCCTGCCTGTCGAATACCCTCGATCTGTACCGGGAAGACTGGATGCGGGTGATGCTCAAGCGGGAAAACCGCATTTCCGATGCATCGGTTGTTGGTAATCTTGAGCGCAACGGCGCCTTCTTTGCGTCCAGCTGTTTGCTGATCCTGGCCGGTATTATCACGGCCCTGGGTTACACCAACGAGGCCATGGAACTCTTTGCCGACATTCCTTTCAGCATGGTGCCCACCCGGGAAGTATGGGAACTGCGCCTGGTGGTGTTGCTGGTGGTCTTTATCTACGCCTTCTTCAAGTTCACCTGGTCCATGCGCATGTACAACTTCGTGGCGGTGATGGTGGGCAGCGCGCCCCTGCCGGACGACAGCAAAACCAGCCCGGCGGCCCGGGAAGCGTTTGCCCGCAGCGCCGGCAACATCGTTAATCTGGCCGGCGATGCCTTTAACCTTGGTCTGCGTTCCTATTATTATGCGCTCGCCGTGGTGGCCTGGTTTATCCACCCGGTGCTGTTCATGGCGGCGTCAACGCTGGTGGTTTACGTACTGTACCGGCGGGAATTCCATTCCGACGCGCTGGCCGCCCTGCGCGCCGGGAAAGTGTTCGAAGAAGCCATTCCGCTGCGCACCGAAACCACCGACGACACCAACAAGATCTGATGCTGAGAATGTTCGGGCCAACACGAATCGACCGGATCACCGCCTGGCAAAAGTCCCGCTCCGAGCCTATTGCGACCGCCCGCGCTCATTTCCTTCTTGAAGACTAAAACCTGTTTTTGGCGGGGTTGAAAATGCCCCGCTTACCCCCACTTTCTGGTTCTAGATTGGTTTGCTTCGGTGCAGGCAAGCGTGTGGGGGTGTCCTTCCGAAACACGCTGTGAATACGTCCGTGTACGCTCGGCTCCGCCATCCATGGCTCCGCACGGTTTCGGAAGGACACCCCCACACGCTCGCCCATACTCCGTGCAAAGCCTGGCCTAACTGAAAAGCCCGGTGGCGCGGTCAGGTATTACTTTGCAAAACTCTGCGGAGCCATGGATGGCGGAGCCGAAGCGCCACAGGGATGTGCCGCCAGGAGCGTGTTTTGGAAAGGAATACCTGACCGGGCCGCTCCACCAAACGTTCAAACACGAACAGGAGAAAAAACAAGCCATGACGGTAGAAACCAACAAAGAGACACTGGGATTCCAGACCGAAGTGAAGCAACTGCTTCACCTGATGATTCACTCCCTGTACTCCAACAAAGAAATCTTCCTTCGTGAGCTCATATCCAACGCCTCAGACGCCGAAGACAAACTGCGCTTCGCCGCCCTGAAAGACGACAGCCTCTTCGAAGGCGATTCTGAACTCAAAATCCGCCTGAGCTTCGACAAAGACGCCAACACCGTTACCATCACCGACAACGGCATCGGCATGAACCGGGACGATGTGATTGCCAACCTCGGCACCATCGCCAAGTCCGGCACCGCCGAGTTTCTCAAGCAGTTGTCCGGTGACGAGAAGAAAGACAGCAAGCTGATCGGCCAGTTTGGCGTGGGCTTCTACTCCGCCTTTATCGTGGCTGACCGGGTTGAAGTGTTCACCCGCAAAGCTGGCGAGCCAGCGGACTGCGGTATCCACTGGGAATCCAAAGGCGACGGTGAGTTCACGCTGGAGCCCGCAAATCGCGAGCAGCGCGGCACTGAAATTGTGCTGCACCTGAAATCTGACGCCAAAGAATTTGCCGATGGCTGGCGTCTGCGCAGTCTGGTCAAAAAGTATTCCGACCACATCTCCTTCCCGGTGGTCATGAAGGCCGAAGCGGAAGACGAAGACAAGCAGAGCGAAGACGAGACCGTCAACGACGCCACCGCCTTGTGGACGCTGCCGCGCACAGAGATCAAGGAAGACGAGTACAAGGAATTCTACAAGCACATCGCCCACGATTTCGAAGACCCGCTGACCTGGTCTCACAACAAGGTAGAGGGCAAGCTCGACTACACCAGTCTGCTGTACATTCCCAAGCGCGCGCCGTTCGACCTTTACAACCGGGAAGCGCCCCGCGGCCTGAAGCTGTATGTGCAACGGGTGTTCATCATGGACGATGCCGAGCAATTCCTGCCGCTGTACCTGCGCTTCACCAAGGGCGTGATTGATTCCAACGATCTGTCGCTGAACGTGTCCCGGGAGATTCTGCAGAACGACAGCACCGTGGAGAACATCCGCAGTGCTTTGACCAAGCGGGTACTGGACATGTTGTCCAAGCTGGCGAAAAAGGATGGCGACGAATACCAGGGCTTCTGGAAAGAGTTTGGCACCGTGCTCAAGGAAGGCCCGGCGGAAGACTTCAGCAACCGCGAGAAGATCGCCGGGCTGTTGCGCTTCGCCTCCACCCACACTGGAGAGTCCACCCAAAACGTATCGCTGGATGACTACATCGGCCGGATGAAAGAAGGTCAGAAGAAGATCTACTATATCACCGGTGACAGTCACACCGCCGCCAAGAGCAGCCCGCACCTGGAAGTATTCCGCAAGAAGGGCATCGAGGTGCTGATCCTGTCAGACCGCATTGACGAGTGGATGATGGGTTACCTCAACGAGTACGACGGCAAGTCATTCCAAGACGTCGCCCGTGGTGACCTGGATTTGGGTGAAGTCGAGACCGAAGAGGATAAAAAGCATCAGGAAGAGGCCGCCAAGGAGCACAAGGACCTGCTGGAGCGAATCAAGAATGCCCTTGAGGATCAGGTGCAGGAAGTCCGCGTGACTAACCGCCTGACCGATTCCCCGGCGTGCCTGGTGGTGGGACAGTTCGACATGGGTGCGCAGATGAAGAAGATCATGGAAGCCGCCGGTCAGAAAGTGCCCGACAGCAAGCCGATCTTTGAAATCAACGTGGAGCACCCCCTGGTGCAGCGTCTTGAAAGCGAGGCGAAAGAAGAGCGCTTCAAGGAGCTGTCAGCAGTGCTGTTTGATCAGGCTACCCTGGCCAGCGGCGAGCAACTGAAGGATCCGGGTGCTTACGTAACGCGCCTGAACCGCCTGCTGCTCGAGCTGGCCAACTGAGCCGGCGCGCCTGATGCAACAGATCATTGTGGACGTCAACATCAGCCCTGATGAGTGGATCAAGCTCTATCAGGGCGTGGCCAAGGACGTTCACACCACGGCCCGGGACGGACGCTCTGTCCGCTTCCCGGCCCGTATTCTCTCCCGCTTCTTTCTTCAGGACGGCATTCGCGGCAGTTTCCGCATTGTCTTCGACGCAAACGGCAAGTTCTCGTCGATAGAGCGCCTGTAAAGCCCTTGCCCCTTCCATAAAGAAAAACTTTCATAATTTTATTTTTAATTAATTGTATCCTCGAAAGTGGCCCGGGCTAAGGTATTGGACGTAACCGATTTCTATAGCCGCTGACTATGCGGGATATAAGAAATATGCAGAGCACATTTTCTTATCTCGCCTATAGTGAGTGGTGCCCTTAGCAAAGTAGTGTCGTTTTGACAAACCCAATGAGGAGAGAGAAATGACCGACAACAGCAGCAGCGGCGGAAAGTGTCCCGTCATGCATGGTTCCAACACTCAGGAAAAGTCTGATGTAAAGGCTTGGTGGCCTGAGAACCTGAACCTGAACATTCTTCATCAGCATGACCGCAAAACCAATCCGATGGGCGACGATTTCGACTATCAGGAAGAGGTCAAGAAACTCGATTACAAAGCGCTCGAGAAAGACCTGCACGCCCTGATGACCGACAGCCAGGACTGGTGGCCGGCTGACTGGGGTCACTACGGCGGTTTGATGATTCGTATGGCGTGGCACGCTGCCGGTACCTATCGTCTGGCCGATGGCCGCGGCGGCGGCGGCACTGGTAACCAGCGCTTTGCACCCCTGAACTCCTGGCCCGATAACGGCAACCTGGACAAGGCCCGTCGCCTGTTGTGGCCGATCAAGAAAAAGTACGGCAACAAGATCAGCTGGGCTGACCTGTTTATCCTGGCCGGCAACATTGCCTACGAATCCATGGGCTTCAAAACCTTTGGTTTCTCCTACGGCCGCGCGGACATTTGGCACCCGGAAGAAGACATTTATTGGGGTGCTGAGAAAGAGTGGCTGGCACCGTCTGACTCCCGTTACGAAGACGTGGAAAAGCCGAGCACCATGGAGAACCCGCTGGCCGCCGTCCAGATGGGTCTGATCTACGTCAATCCGGAAGGTGTGAACGGTAACCCCGACCCGATCAAGACCGGCGAGCAGGTGTTGGAAACGTTCGCCCGAATGGCGATGAACGCCGAGGAAACCGCTGCCCTGACCGCCGGTGGTCATACGGTTGGTAAGGCGCATGGTAACGGCGATGCCGGAGCCCTTGGCGCTGAGCCGGAAGGTGCAGACGTTGAGAATCAGGGTTTTGGCTGGATCAACCCGAACATGGGTGGCAAGGCGGCCAACGCCGTGACCTCCGGCATCGAGGGTGCCTGGACCACCAACCCGACCAAGTTTGACATGGGCTACTTCGACCTGCTGTTCGGCTACGAGTGGCAGCTGACCAAGAGCCCGGCGGGCGCCAATCAGTGGGAGCCGATCGACATCAAGGAAGAGGATATGCCGGTTGACGCCAGCGATCCGTCCAAGCGCGTCAAGCCGATGATGACCGACGCTGACATGGCGATGAAAATGCATCCTCAGTTCCGGCCCATCTGCGAGAAATTCATGGCAGACCCCGAGTACTTCAAGGACTGCTTCGCCCGCGCCTGGTTCAAGCTGACCCACCGTGACATGGGTCCGAAGGCCCGTTACATCGGCCCGGACGTGCCGGCCGAAGACCTGATCTGGCAGGACCCGGTTCCCCAGGGTGAGACCAACTACATCGAGGAAATCGTTAAGGCGAAGATCGATGCAGCCGGCCTGAGCCTGAACGAGCTGATCACCAC
>DASSWD010000182.1:0-2367 GCA_035705335.1 Marinobacter sp.
GACTGACCATGAAAGGCAATCCAACCATCATCAAGGCCCTGAATGCCCTGCTCGCCAACGAACTCTCGGCGATGGATCAGTATTTTCTGCACTCGGAAATGTACCGAGACTGGGGCCTGAACAAACTCTACGAGCGCATCAGCCACGAGTTTGATGACGAAAAAGGCCACGCCACCAAACTGATTGAACGCATTCTGTTCCTGGAAGGCACGCCCAACATGAAAGACCGCGAGCCGATCAACATTGGTTCCGACGTGCCTTCCATGTTGCAAAGCGATCTCGACGTCGAATACGCCGTACGGAAGCTGCTGACCGACACCATTGCCCTGTGCGAGAAAGAACAGGACTTCGGCACCCGGGACATGCTGGAACCGCTGCTCGACGACACCGAGATGGACCACGCCTACTACCTGGAACAACAACTGCGCCTGATCAAAATGATCGGCCTGCCGAACTACCTGCAGTCCCAGATGTAATGTTGAAACTGTCGTTTCAACGATAAAGACAGCTGAGAGGCATTGGTCCGCAGCAGATGCCGGGGATACCCCTGTGGGGTCGGCGTAAATCCATCCATGGAGCCTAGACCGCAGCATCCATGCTGCGGACTCCCCCACAGGGGCACCCCCAACATCCGCTGCTTTCTCCACTAACGCAAACTTGGCCTTCCCGTTCGGTTATCCCTACTGCATCGCCGACATCACCGGATCACCCACCTCAAGCACATACACCGCAATCAGGGTGATCACACCCGCAAACGCCAGATAATAAAGCGTCGGAATAATGGTCATACGCAAAATCGTGCCCTCGCGCCCCATCAAACCAACGGTGGCCGAAGCAGCAACAATATTGTGGATGGCAATCATGTTACCGGCCGCCGCGCCCACTGCCTGGGCAGATACCAGCATCGCAGCTGATACACCCAGCAACTGGGCAGTATTAAACTGAAAATCAGACAGCATCAGATTCGACAGCGTGTTGGAGCCGGCAATAAAGGCACCCAGCGCGCCGACTGTGGCCGCAAACATGGGGTACACGACGCCTACGGTGTCTGACACCAACTGCGCCATGGCACGCGGCATTGATGGCAAATCAGCCGCGTTCACACCGGAGTTAATCAAAATACGCACCATGGGAATGGTGAACACCAGCACAAAGCCAGCGCTGATTAGGGTTTTGGTGCTTTCACTGGCAGCATGACCGAGCGAACGTAGGCCCACGCGTTGCAGCAACAAGGTTAGCGAAACCACGACAACCATAATGCCCCCTGGCAAATACAAGGGCTGCAAGCTGCCGCTGATGCCGCTTTCACCCAGAATGTCAGTCCAGCCGAAGGCGAGAAATGTTTCAACGAAGCTTTTCAAAACAGGAATGGCCCGGGTAAGCACCAGTAATATCGCCAGCATGGCGTATGGCGCCCAGGCGCGAAGCAGTGGCATGCGCTGTTCAGGTGGTGTGTCGTCCAACGGGATATTAATGCTGCCATTCCAGTCTTCGGGCCACTGCTGTTTAGCCGAGAAATCCCACGACTCTTTCGGCAGTAGCCAGCCACGCCTGGCAACCGGCACCACAATCATCAGGCCGATCAGCGCGCCCAGCATCGATGGGAATTCTGGCCCGAGTAGAATACCGGCGGCCGTGTAGGGGATGGTGAAAGCAAGGCCAGCAAACAACGCAAAGGGGAACATGGCAAAGCCTTCCCTCCATTGCTTTTTCTCACCGAAAAACCGGGTCAGCATCAGGCACATCAGAAACGGCATCAGGGTGCCGATGATGCCGTGGGTGATGGCAATTTCAGACGTCATCAGCCGGTAAAATTCGCTCCAGCTGCTGCCATCGCTGACCAGCAATTCGGTTATGGCGACCCGGTCCAGCCCCCCGCTTACCCCAACCACAATGGGCGTACCCACTGCCCCAAACGATACCGGCGTAGACTGCACCATCATCCCCATTACCACAGCGGCCATGGCCGGAAACCCAAGCGCCACCATCAACGGTGCGGCAATGGCCGCCGTAGTACCAAATCCGGACGCCCCTTCCAGAAAACACCCAAACATCCAGGCCACCAGAATCACCTGCACCCGGCGGTCCGGGCTGATATCCGAAAACCCGGCACGAATGGCCGAGAGCGCTCCGCTGGCTTTCAGGGTGTTTAACAGCAGAAGCGCGCTGAAGATAATCCAGAGAATGCCAGCCGTGAGAATCAGCCCCTGCAGCACAGACGCCGTCATCCGCATCAGGCTCATCTGCCACACCCAGCCACCCAGTATCAGGGTGACCAGCAGCACGACCGGCATGGCTTTCTTGGCGGGCCAGTGAAAGCCAACCAGCAGAATGCCGGCCAGTACAATGGGCAAAAAAGCCAGGGAA
>DASSWD010000183.1:0-2210 GCA_035705335.1 Marinobacter sp.
GAACTTCGACCTGTCTGCCAGCGGCGACAGAATTTCTTCCGCACCCAGTTTCTCGTAACGCCACTGGCCGGAGTGGGCGTAGAAGAAGGAGGTGGAGTTCATGTGCCGGGGCGGGCGCTGCCAGTCCAGGCCGAAGGCCAGGGGCTGCCAGCCGGTCTGCGGGCGCAGTTTTTCCTGGCCGACATAGTGGGCCCAGCCGCCACCGCTCTGGCCGATGCACCCGCACATAATAAGCAGGTTGATCAGGCCCCGGTAGTTCATGTCCATGTGGTACCAGTGGTTCATACCGGCACCCACGATGACCATGGAGCGGCCCTTGGTCTTGTCGGCGTTGTCGGCAAATTCACGGGCAATGCGGATCACCTTCTCGGCGGCCACGCCGGTGATCTTCTCCTGCCAGGCCGGGGTGTAGGGCTTTACTTCATCAAAGGAGGTGGCGCCGTCGTCTTCACCCAGGCCACGGCTGATGCCGTAGTTGGCAATCATCAGGTCGAACACGGTGACCACGCGACCTTCGCTACCGTTCGCCAGGGTCACTTTGCGTGCGCCCAGCTTGTGTTTGAGCACGTCTTTGATTTCAACGTGGTTGTAGTGATCGTGCGCAATGCCGCCGAAGTACGGGAAGGCGACATCCACCACGTCATCGTGCTTGTCCACCAGCGACAGCTGCAGGTTAACGTCGGAACCCTTGGCGGTCTGTTTCAGGTTCCACTTGCCCTTTTCACCCCAGCGGTAACCGATGGAGCCGTTCGGTGCGGTCAGCTCGCCGGTGGTGTCATCAATGGCGATGGTTTTCCACTCGGGGTTATTGGCTTCACCCAGGCCACCGACCAGATCACTGGCGCGCAGGAAGCGGCCCGGCGCATAGCTGCCGTCTTCCCGGGCTTCCAACATCACCAGGTAGGGCATGTCGGTGTAGCGGCGCACGTAGTCGGTGAAGTACTCGCTGGGCTTCTCGACGTGGAATTCTTTCAGGATCACGTGGCCCATGGCCATGCCCAAGGCGGCATCGGTGCCCTGCTTGGGATTCAGCCATTCGTCAGACAACTTGGAGACTTCCGCGTAGTCCGGGGTGATAGCGACGGTCTTGGTGCCCTTGTAGCGCACTTCGGTAAAAAAGTGCGCGTCCGGGGTGCGGGTCTGGGGCACGTTGGAACCCCAGGCGATGATGTAGCCGGAGTTGTACCAGTCGGCGGATTCCGGCACGTCGGTCTGCTCACCCCAGGTTTGCGGTGACGCCGGCGGCAGGTCGCAGTACCAGTCGTAGAAGCTCATGCACACGCCGCCAATCAGAGACAGATAACGACTACCGGCGGCGTATGACACCATCGACATGGCCGGTATCGGCGAGAAGCCGATGATACGGTCCGGGCCGAATTTCTTGGCGGTGTAGACGTTGGAGGCAGCAATCAGCTCGTTGACTTCGTCCCAGCTGGAGCGGACAAAGCCGCCCATGCCGCGGCGGGGTTTGTATTCCGCAGTTTTTGCCGGGTCTTCGACAATTGAAGCCCAGGCGGCGACCGGGTCCGAGTGCTCCGCTTTCGCGGCGCGCCAAAGCCTCATCAGGCTCTTGCGCATCAGCGGATACTTCAGGCGGTTGGCACTGTACATGTACCAGGAGTAGCTCGCGCCCCGGGGGCAGCCGCGCGGTTCATGATTGGGCAGATCCGGGCGGGTGCGGGGGTAGTCGGTCTGCTGGGTTTCCCAGGTGACCAGGCCGTTCTTGACGTAGATTTTCCAGCTGCAGGAGCCGGTGCAGTTCACTCCGTGGGTGGAACGCACGATCTTGTCGTGCTGCCAGCGGCGGCGGTAGCTGTCTTCCCAGTCCCGATTGACGTGGTGGGTCTCACCGTGGCCGTTGGCAAACGGTTCACGGGCCTTGCGAAAGTAGTTCAGTTTATCGATCAGATGACTCATGGTGTGCTCCCTTGCCCCAAAGCCCAAACGGCCAACCCGCCCTTTACCGGTGCCTGTTGACGGCCATTGGGGTTCATTGTGGGCGAGCAAAACCCTGAAATCTGCGGGGTTACTACCAGATAGCCACCCCCTACCCCGGAGGGGGTAAAGGTCGTCTAACCCGGCGTGGAGAACGAACCTGTGTCCGAGTCCGTCAGCAACCAGGTCAACACCATCAACAGCACCAGGATAATCAGGTAAGCCACGGGCACCGCGCGCCAGCTAAAGGCGGTTTCCAGGGCGGACACCAGAGC